>NZ_JBFTMA010000042.1:0-15075 GCF_056396725.1 Bacillus sp. 05T31 | reverse complement strand
AGATGGAGCAATAAAGTGAAACTTTAATTAGTGGGGGGCATCCCCCACTAATTATTAGCCCCCACCAATCGGGCTTTTACGGGCAGCCCGATCCCCCATATAACTTCTTTGCTTTCGCTGAATTTTGAGGTGGGGGTCTTACTGTCCGGCAAAGAGCGGGGTAAATGCGTATTTTATATAGAAGAAACCGACTTTCATATAGAAGGTCGGTTATTTTTCTGTCTTGCAAATTATGAAAAAAAGGAGCAAAATAAAAAAGGTCCTGATCTATATAGGTACAAATGAAAATTTTTATACAGGGGCACTTTAAGTTAGCGAACTTAAAGTGTGTAAAATATACTGATAAACATAAAAGATGATGAATGAGAAAACGGGTGATTAAGTTGAATAGAGCGATCGGTGTTATTGATTCAGGAGTGGGCGGTTTAACAGTAGCGAAGGAATTAATTCGTCAGTTGCCGAAAGAGCGTATTATATATTTAGGGGATACAGCACGTTGCCCTTATGGTCCGCGTTCTCGTGAAGAAGTGCGTCAATTTACGTGGGAAATGACGGAGCATTTATTAGATTTAAATATCAAAATGTTAGTTATTGCGTGTAATACAGCAACTGCGGTTGTATTAGAAGAAATGCAGAAACAATTACCAATTCCAGTAGTTGGAGTTATTCATCCAGGATCACGTACAGCTTTAAAAGTGACAAATACGTATCATGTTGGGATTATTGGAACGATTGGAACAGTAAAAAGTGGCGCCTATGAAGAGGCGCTAAAGTCTATTAATAACCGTGTTATGGTAGAAAGTTTAGCGTGCCCACCTTTCGTTGAGCTTGTAGAGAGTGGGAATTTCGAAAGTGAAATGGCGTATGAAGTTGTAAGAGAAACATTGCAACCGTTGAAAAGTACTGACATTGATACGCTTATTCTAGGATGTACACATTATCCGATTTTAGGTCCTGTTATTAAAAAGGTAATGGGGGATCAAGTACAATTAATTAGTTCGGGTGATGAAACAGCGCGTGAGGTAAGCACGATTTTATACCATAGTAAGATGCTAAATGAGGGAGAAGAACAAAGTGATCATCTCTTCTTAACGACTGGTAAAATAGGCCTGTTTAAAGAAATTGCATCAAAGTGGTTCGGTCAGCCGATTGAAAATGTGAAGCATATCAATTTAGAAATAGAATAATAGTAGATTCATATAAGAGAACTCCTGAGAAATCAGGGGTTTTTTCTGTATAAGTAGCCATAGCTTGTTCTAAAACATGAAACAGCTCGTATACATAATAGTACAAACTTAGATTTTAGGGGGGAATGGCATGCCTAAATCCACTTTTAAATGGGTTGTTGGTGCTACTGTGAGTGCGATTTTATTATCAGGGTGTGGCTTGTTAAATCAAGAGAAAGCGACAGAACAAATTGATCCGCCAAAAAAAGTTACGTATACAGAAGGTGAAATTTCGAGCAGTCCTTCCAGCGAATACGACGATGACCTTGAATTTGAAAAAAGGCGGGACAGCAGTAATTGATTTCTCTAAAGAAATGAAAAATTATTCAAAAGAAGAAGAACGTCAAATTGTTGAATCAGTAGCGTGGACTTTGACTCAATTTACAGAAATAAAACAAGTGCAGTTCCAAATAAATGGTGAAAAGTTAGCGAAGATGCCTGTTGCGGGTACACCGCTTGGTGAAGGTGTAAGTCGTGCGAATGGAATTAACTTTGATGATGAACAAGTAGCAGATGTGACGCATACAAAACCGGTTACACTTTACTTTATGGCGCAAAATAATAATAAGCAGCAA
Organism: Bacillus sp. 05T31; assembly: GCF_056396725.1. Classification (NCBI taxonomy): domain Bacteria; kingdom Bacillati; phylum Bacillota; class Bacilli; order Caryophanales; family Bacillaceae; genus Bacillus; species Bacillus sp. 05T31. Next base: position 13,274 of record NZ_JBFTMA010000042.1, on the reverse strand, counting down.
TATTACGTACCAGTAACAAGGCGCGTTGCAGAAGGAAAAGAAAATGATTACTCGGCAATTGTGGATGAGCTTGTAAAAGGTCCGATTCAAGGATCGCTACTAAATGATTTTAATCCAGGAGCTAAGCTTATTACGAATCCAAAAGTGGAGAACGGAAATATTACATTAAACTTTAATGAAAATATATTTGTGAACCCAGAAAAAAACATGATTTCAAATTATGTGTTGAAATCGTTAGTCTTATCTTTAACGGAAAAACAAGGTGTGAAAAATGTTTCTATTGAAGTGAATGGGAAAGCAAATCTTATGGATGAGAAAGGTGAAAAGTTAATAAAACCTGTTGATCGTCCACAAAACGTGAATACAGGTAGTTTTTAATCGCGAATAATTTGATATACTTATGTAAGAAAGGGGAATTGCTTTTTGAGTTCCCCTTCTTTTATTGTTATACATAGCGTACATTTAAATTTGGCTATACTAATGAGAGTATTTATGAGGGGGTTATTTTTATGCGAGTAGATGGTAGAGGAAAAGCAGAGCTACGCCATATACATATTCATACAAATTATTTAAAACATCCAGAGGGATCAGTACTAATTGAAGTTGGAGATACAAAGGTAATTTGTTCAGCGACAATTGAAGAGCGTGTACCGCCGTTTATGCGCGGAGAAGGAAAAGGCTGGGTAACAGCAGAATACGCAATGATTCCACGTGCGACAGAGCAACGTACAATCAGAGAGTCAAGTAAAGGGAAAGTAACAGGGCGCACAATGGAAATCCAGCGTTTAATTGGACGAGCATTACGTGCGGTTGTTGATTTAGAAGCGCTTGGCGAAAGAACGGTTTGGATTGACTGTGATGTAATTCAAGCGGATGGCGGAACGAGAACAGCTTCTATTACAGGTGCTTATGTAGCGATGGTATTAGCTTTTGAAAAATTATTGCAAGCAGAAAAAGTATCTAAAATTCCGGTGAAAGATTATTTAGCGGCAACGTCAGTAGGTGTTGTTGAAGAACAAGGTGTTGTTTTAGATTTAAATTATGCTGAAGATTCTAAAGCAGACGTTGATATGAACGTTATTATGACTGGAAAAGGTCAGTTTGTTGAAGTGCAAGGAACTGGAGAAGAAGCGACGTTTAGCAGAGCTGAATTAAATGAATTACTTGATGCTGCTGAACAAGGGATTTTCCAACTTGTTGAAAAGCAAAAAGAAGCGTTAGGTGACATCGTATCTCATATAGAGTAGAGGTGGAAAATATGAAGCAAGTTGTTGTAGCGACGAAAAATCTTGGGAAAGTACGTGAGTTTGCTGAGTTATTTGAGAGATTTGACTTAGAAGTGAAATCTTTACACGATTTTCCTCATATTGAAGAAGTCGAAGAAACTGGTGAAACATTTGAAGAAAACGCAATTTTAAAAGCGGACAGTCTTAGTAGACAGTTGAATTCCATCGTAATTGCGGATGACTCTGGTCTTATTGTAGATGCCTTAAACGGGAAACCGGGTGTATATTCAGCTCGTTTTGCTGGAGAGCCGAAAGATGATCAGGCGAATATAGATAAGGTGTTACAAGGGTTAACCGACGTCGATTTAGAAAAACGTACAGCTCGTTTTTACTGTGCGCTAGCAGTTGCTTTCCCTGAAGYKGATAAAGAGCCGGTTATTGTAAACGGAACGTGCGAAGGRAAAATYYTAGAACAGCGCCGCGGGGAAAATGGTTTTGGATACGATCCGATTTTTTATGTAGAAGAATATAAAAAATCGATGGCGGAGCTAAGCTCAGATGAGAAAAATGCGATTAGTCACCGCGGGCGTGCTCTTCGTAAATTAGAAGAAAAAATCCCAGAATGGTTTTTAGAAGAATAAGGGAGAGAGATTGATGAAAGCTTTAATCGTAAGCGATAGTCATAGCTCTGTGAAGGAATTACAGCAGTTAAAAGAGAATTACGAAGGGAAAGTAGATGTCATGATTCATTGTGGTGATTCAGAGCTAACGCCTGCTCACGAAGAACTGCAAGGTTTTCATGTTGTAAAAGGGAATTGTGATTATGCTAACTTTCAAGATGAAATTGTAACTGATGTAGATGGAATTCGTTTCTTAGTTGTACACGGTCATCGTCATAATGTGAAAATGACGTTACAAACGTTAGCGTATCATGCAGAAGAAGTAGGAGTGCAAGTAGCATGCTTTGGACATTCTCATGTATTAGGGGCAGAATTAATTGATGGGATTTTATTTATTAATCCAGGAAGTATTTTGCTCCCACGCTCTCGTGTGGAAAAAACATTCGCTTTATTAGAAATGGATGAAAATCATATAGAAGTTCGTTTTGAAACATTAGATGGACAGCTGGTGGAACAAGCAATTTTTAAAAGAGGATAAGAAAAATTATCCTCTTTTAAAAAAGTGTTGACTTTATAAGTAGTTATGAATATAATAAATATTGTCGATAGGGCAACGGCGCTAACGAAGAAAAATAAAATAACATATGCGGGTGTAGTTTAGTGGTAAAACAAGAGCCTTCCAAGCTCTGGTCGAGAGTTCGATTCTCTTCACCCGCTCCATGTCCCAGTAGCTCAGCCGGATAGAGCATACGCCTTCTAAGCGTACGGTCGGGAGTTCGAATCTCTCCTGGGACGCTAAAAAAACCTTGTTATCTTTTGATAACAAGGTTTTTTGTTTGTCTAAAAATTGATGTATGTGCAAGAGGTGTGAAAATACTACAATGGAATATATGATAATGAGTATATAAAGTAGATTAAAGTACATCAAAAACAGAGCACCGTTTATGCGCCCTGTTCCTCTTATTTAACTTAAAGAATCAATAGGTTTATGGTGGAACTCAAATCCATATCCAGATTCTCCTAATTGTTCACTTACAATGTTATAAAACTTTTTCCCATAAAAACTAGGTTCATTCTGCGAATACACTTGTATAATGAATTGTGTTCTTCCTATTGTACTTGGAACTTTTTCATGGATTTCATCACTTTCAATGAATCCTAAATATGTATTGATTTTGTCTTGTAGAAGTAAAATGTGCTCATCGTCAAGTTCTTCGCTTTTATTCCACTCTAAAGCATCAAAGATTGTTAATTGGGCAGCCGTTATCGGAACTTATCCCCGACAGTGTGTTACAATTAAACGAAGCGGAAAGCGAGGATCTCCAATTGACTGGACGTGTGATTAGTTGGACAGTTTAAGAAGGTTGTATAAAAAGGGAGATGGCGCAAAGATGGCGAGAGCAAACGAGAATGATWTAACGGAGAAATTGGCAGAAGGTCACCGAAAATATGGTGACGGCAACTTTACAATACAGAATATCGGCGATGAAACTAATTCGAATTGGACTGTCGTAAAAAATGTGAGGAAGGGATCGGCAGGCATTCGCGAAGAAGATGTATTAAGGCTGCGATCAAAATATATAAAATAGTGCGGAAAGGTACGCCGAGATTCGCATTTTAAGACGATTATTTTTTATTCCGTGGATAAGGGGATTCATCTAAATGCGTCAGAATTTTCGATAAGGAATCGATAGAACAAAAAGGCATTCAACATTGACGTAGAACTACTATATAGCGTATAATATTAATTAACAAAAACGGTCAGTTGACCGCCCAAATGAACGTTCAGCAAACGATGAAAGAATCGTTTATATATCGTAGGTAATTGACGGGTCGGGAGTTCGAATCTCTCCTGGGACGCTAAAAAAACCTTGTTATCTTTTGATAACAAGGTTTTTTGTTTATTTTAAATTAGTTATTAATAAATTTTTCAAAGACAAAACCATAATCTTTTACGTTATATTGCTTTTTCGTATCAACGAGCCAGTTAAAGGCGATCTCATTCATCTCTTTAAATTGTTCTGCTAAATTTACTTGTGCGTTTGAAATACGGCTGAAAGCGTTAGATGCCATATCTAAACTTTTATGTGCATACTGCAATGTAATATCGTTGTCGTATGAAATTTCTTCTATTTTAAGTAAAGCCTTATATAAATCTTTTAATTCTTCAATATGTTTTTTATGAACATCAATTGAATAATGCTCATCTCCCATTTGGAACTTAATTTCTACATCTAAATCAATCGTTCCTGCAGTTTCAAGTGCTACGTTTTTAATTTGATATTTACTATAGCTAAAGCGGCGTAATGTACGTTTTTTGCTTGTGGCACTTGTACCATCTAGGTGAATTAATCCTTTGTTTGTAAAGCAATATTCATCCGATTTTGATTTAATAAGAAAGTAAATTTTCTCCCCATCTTCATGCATTACGTAATCATCAGCATCGACCTTATCGTAATCTTTTGGTGTGATAACGGAACCTACATCGCTTAATCCTAAAACGTCAGCTGCCATTTTTTTGAACATATATAATCCCCCTTGTAAATTAAATTCTTAATTGTACAAAAATATATTAACATGATTTTAAACTTATTTTTGAAATCTTACAATTCTGTAAGGTAAGTGTAAGGAAGTTCGATGGTAACAAATTACTAATCTTATATAATGAAGATAACAACGATAAATGAGGAGGAAGAGATGATGAAAGGATTAATCGTAACGGGTTTAACAGTAGCTTTTGGGTTTGTGGCGTATGAAAAGTTAACATATGTAATTGATGTTGTAAAACATTTAGTAGCGTAGAAAAAACTGCCATGAGAGGGAAAGGGAATGAGTGAATGAATGGAATGGTTATTTGGAATTATAGGTACTTGTAGTGTAGTTTTATTGTTCTTTGTCCCGAGTGGTATACTTAGTTCGACAACGAGTTTGTTCTTTTTAAGTTTGTTTGCTTGTACGATGCTTATTATTATGTTTTTAATGAAGCGAAGTAAACCAATCTTCTATTTTAGCATGATTGTTATGGCAATTATTGTTCTCCAAATTATTACCCTTGTTATATACCCCACAATTATAAAAGCTTTCCATTAATGATGAACCCTCTGCCGTCTGTTGCTGAGGGTTTTTGTTTGTGAAAAATGAATTTCATTTAGAAGTTTGTTGCTTTTTCGTTATGAAAATAGAATATTCCTATATTTCAAATAAATAATTTTGTAATGTTGTGTTCTTATTACGCATTTGATATATTTACTTTGAAGATCATTAAAATCTAGAAAAAGAGGCGGACGTATGGATAAAAAAGAAAATACGGTCGTATTGTTTCCGCAACTATCAGAACGCTATATTGATAAAGGTTTTTTAGCGTTGAAAGAGCGGGAATTCGAAGATGCATTGCGCTGCTTTGAAATATTACGTCAGTATAATGCAGAAACGGAACAAACAGAATTAGCTTCCGTTATTTGTTTGCTAGAATTAAAACGTATGGAAGAAGCGAAAGAAAAATGTGAGCAGTTGCTTGAAACAGGAGYTGTATTATTTGGTGATATTCTTGAAACGTATGTAACTATTTTAGTTCAAACAAATGATTATGAAGGTGTCATTGAAACTGTTGAGGAAGTTTTGCAAACGAAAGATATAATTCCTGAGCAAAAGGAAAAATTGGCGCAGCTTGCTTTGTTTGCGCAAGGGATGCTGAATGAAGAAGATACACCGCTAGTGGATTCGAATTTTGAATTAGAAGAATTTACCGATGGGCTTTTTGGAGAAAACTTTGGTCAAAAGCTAAGAGTGATCCAGAAACTTTCGTTAAAAGACCTGGATCTCGCACTTCCTACTTTAAAGAAATTTTTAATAGACGAAGATCAGCACCCTTATTTAAAAACTTCTATTTTGTATAAAATGGTAGAAAATCAAATAGAAGAAGAAATAGAAGTAGAGAAGTTTGGAAATACGATAAAGGTGATTCCAGCATTTACAGGTCATAATGAGGAGCAATCCGATAAAATTATACATAAATTCTCAAACCGATTAGAGCAAAGTTATCCAGATATATTTAGTACGATGGTTACATACTGGAAAGAATTACAAATTAGCATTTTTCCGTTCCCTCTATTAATGGATAAAGTAGAAATTTGGGCTGCTGTCTTAGAGAGAATTGGAAGAAAGCGTTTCGGATTGGCTATTGATGAAGAAGAACTTATGACAGCATACAATATTGAGTTTGAGGAATTTCATATTGCCTATCAATGGTTACTGCGCATTGAAAGAGAAGGGTATTTGYCCGTATAATTATGAAAAAGAATCGTTCAGTTATTGAAACGAGCACATTCTATGTTATAATGTAAGGGTTGCAAAAGGCAGAAATCTGCCTGTTTGTAAGAGAAGAGGAGTATAATTCTCTTACTTAATATGTTTCATATTAGTCTCGAACAAAATATACCGTAGTTGTCTTTTAGACAATTAGTAGATTGGAACATTGTATCTGAAAGCTTTTTGCTAGAGGGTTATTTGTACATTTGTTATTTCAAGAAAGAGATAATAAAAATTTTGATCTATAGAGGTATGTGCATACATTATTATAGTTGGAGGGAAAGAATAAATGTCTACAAAATGGGAAAAATTAGAAGGTAACGTTGGCGTTTTAACAATCGAAGTTGATGCTAAAGAAGTAAATAACTCTATCGACGCTGCATTCAAAAAAGTAGTAAAAACAATTAATGTACCAGGTTTCCGTAAAGGRAAAATGCCTCGTCCATTATTCGAACAACGCTTTGGTATTGAATCTTTATACCAAGATGCTTTAGATATCATCTTACCAAAAGCATACGGTGAAGCAATCGATGAAGCTGGTATCTTCCCAGTTGCTCATCCTGAGATTGACATCGAGAAATTCGAAAAAGGCCAAAACTTAATTTTCACTGCAAAAGTTACTGTAAAACCTGAAGTTAAATTAGGTGATTACAAAGGTTTAGCAGTAGAAAAAGTTGAAACAACTGTAACTGACGAGGATGTAGAGAACGAAGTAAAAGCTTTACAAGAGCGTCAAGCTGAACTAGTTGTTAAAGAAGACGGAACTGCTGCAGATGGTGATACAGCTGTAATCGACTTCGAAGGTTTCGTTGATGGCGAAGCATTTGAAGGCGGCAAAGGCGAAAACTATTCTCTTGCAATCGGTTCTGGTACTTTCATCCCAGGTTTCGAAGAGCAAGTAATTGGTCTTAAATCTGGTGATTCTAAAGAAGTTGAAGTATCATTCCCAGAAGAGTACCATGCTGCTGAATTAGCTGGTAAACCAGCAACATTCAAAGTAACAATTCACGAAATCAAAACAAAAGAACTTCCTGAGTTAAACGACGAGTTCGCTAAAGATGCTGACGAAGAAGTTGCAACTCTTGATGAATTAAAAGCAAAACTTCGTACAAACTTAGAAGAAGGCAAAAAGCACGAAGCTGAGCACAAAGTACGTGACGAAGTAGTAGAATTAGCTGCTGCTAACGCTGAAATCGACATTCCAGAAGCTATGATCGACACTGAGTTAGATCGTATGGTTCGTGAATTCGAGCAACGTTTAAGCCAACAAGGTATGAACCTTGAGCTTTACTACCAATTCACAGGTACTGACGCTGACAAATTAAAAGAGCAAATGAAAGAGGATGCACAAAAACGTGTAAGAATCAATCTTGTTCTTGAAGCTATCATTGAAGCTGAAAACATCGAAGTTACTGAAGAAGAAGTAACTGCAGAAGTTGAAAAAATGGCTGAAATGTACGGTATGCCAGTAGACGCTATCAAGCAAGCTCTTGGAAGCGTAGACGCTTTATCTGAAGATCTTAAAGTGCGTAAAGCTGTAGACTTCTTAGTAGACAACGCTGCATAATAAAATAACAAGGCGCGATTTTAATCGTGCCTTGTTTTATAAAGATAGAAATATATTTATAAAACTTTTCGATGAAGAAGGAAAAGTGCCTTTGTAAGTCGAATATACATATTTCAAAAGTTTTAAAATTTTTTTATTTGTACATAACTAGTCATATTATTTGTATTTCTCGCTACGTAGTGACATAATATGTATTTACATACGATACATTTATCGTGTACATACGAAGGCAAGAGGTTAGCACTTTGTAAGGGGTGTGAAAATATGTTTAAATTTAATGATGAAAAAGGTCAATTAAAATGTTCTTTCTGTGGTAAAACACAAACGCAAGTTCGAAAGTTAGTTGCAGGTCCAGGTGTTTACATTTGTGACGAGTGTATCGAGCTTTGTACTGAAATTGTACAAGAGGAGCTTGCGAAGGACGAAGAAGTAGAATTCAAAGATGTACCGAAACCGGTAGAAATTCGTGAAATCTTAGATGAGTATGTCATCGGACAAGATAACGCGAAAAAAGCACTAGCGGTAGCGGTATATAACCATTACAAACGCATTAATTCTAACAGCAAAATTGATGATGTAGAATTAGCGAAGAGTAATATTTCACTTATTGGGCCAACTGGTAGTGGTAAAACATTATTGGCACAAACATTAGCGCGTATTTTAAATGTTCCATTTGCAATCGCGGACGCAACATCTTTAACAGAAGCTGGATACGTTGGGGAAGATGTAGAAAACATCTTACTAAAACTAATTCAAGCGGCTGATTACGATGTAGAAAAAGCGGAAAAAGGAATTATTTATATTGATGAGATTGATAAAGTGGCACGTAAGTCCGAAAATCCATCAATTACACGTGATGTATCTGGTGAAGGTGTACAGCAGGCACTTCTGAAAATTTTAGAAGGTACTGTAGCGAGCGTTCCACCTCAAGGTGGTCGTAAGCACCCGCATCAAGAGTTTATTCAAATTGATACAACGAACATCCTATTCATTTGTGGTGGAGCGTTTGATGGCATCGAGCCTATTATTAAACGTCGCCTTGGTGAGAAAGTAATTGGATTTGGTGCTGAGAAGAAAAATGCTGATGTAAATGAGAAGCATGTTTTATCTCACGTTTTACCAGAGGATCTTTTAAGATTCGGTTTAATTCCGGAGTTTATCGGTCGTCTTCCAGTTATTGCRAACCTAGAGCCGCTTGATGAAGATGCTCTTGTAGATATTTTAACTAAACCGAAAAATGCACTTGTTAAGCAATTCCAAAAATTATTGGAGCTTGACGATGTTGAGTTAGAGTTTGAAGAAGGTGCACTAGTTGAGATTGCGAAAAAAGCAATTGAACGTAAAACAGGTGCTCGTGGACTTCGTTCTATTATTGAAGGCTTGATGCTTGATGTAATGTTCGAACTTCCATCTCGCAAAGATATCGAGAAGTGTATTCTTACGAAAGAAACAGTAGCTGATAATGAACCGCCGAAATTGGTGTTACAAGACGGTACTGTACTTGATACAAAAACATCTGCATAATGCGAAGAAGAAACAGCAATTTTTATAATTGCTGTTTTTCTTTATGTTTAGCACTATTCCTCCCAGGAAATACTAAAAGGTAAAACATAGCGGGAGGAAATGAATTATGAGCTGGACAAATATATTTTTACTTGTTCAACTTGTTTTTGGCGTAATTGTCGGATTGTATTTTTGGCATTTACTTCGAAATCAGCGAACACAAAAAGTTTCAATTGATCGAGAATCGAAAAAAGAATTAGAGCAGCTTCGTAAAATGCGTGAGGTTTCTTTAACAGAGCCGCTTGCGGAAAAGGTACGTCCTACATCCTTTATAGACATTGTAGGGCAAGAAGACGGGATTAAGTCGTTAAAAGCGGCTCTTTGTGGTCCTAATCCGCAACATGTGATCATATACGGTCCGCCAGGTGTCGGAAAGACAGCGGCAGCACGCCTTGTATTAGAAGAAGCGAAACGAAATCCGAAATCTCCATTTCGTACAAATGCAACATTTATCGAACTTGATGCGACGACAGCTAGGTTTGATGAGCGTGGTATTGCGGATCCATTAATTGGTTCAGTGCATGATCCTATTTATCAAGGAGCAGGTGCAATGGGACAAGCGGGTATCCCGCAACCGAAAAAAGGGGCTGTAACAGATGCGCATGGTGGTATTTTGTTCATTGATGAGATTGGTGAATTACATCCAATTCAAATGAATAAAATGCTAAAAGTGTTAGAAGATCGGAAAGTGTTTTTGGAAAGTGCGTATTATAGTGAAGAAAATTCGATGATTCCAACGTATATACATGATATTTTTCAAAAAGGTTTACCTGCAGATTTTCGCTTAGTTGGTGCAACAACACGTTCACCAGAGGAAATTCCTCCAGCAATTAGGTCGCGTTGTTTAGAAGTGTTCTTCCGTGAGTTAGATACAGAAGAAATTCAAAAAGTAGCGAAAAATGCAGCTGACAAAGTGGAGATGCAAGTAGGTGAGAACGGTATCGAAATGATTGGAATGTATGCAAGAAATGGGCGAGAAGCAATTAATCTCGTGCAAATTTCTGCTGGTATGGCGATAAATGAAGAACGACCTTTCATTAAAGATGAAGATATTGAGTGGGTTGTTCATTCTAGTCAGCTTACACCAAAGTACGAAAAACGTATTTATCCAATTCCGAGAATCGGTCTTGTGAACGGGCTTGCTGTATATGGGCCGAATACAGGTGCGTTATTAGAAATTGAGGTAACAGCTATTCCTGCGAAAGATAAAGGATCAGTAAATGTCACTGGAATTGTAGAAGAGGAAAGTATTGGAAATCAAACGAAATCAATCCGTCGTAAAAGTATGGCGAAAGGTTCTGTTGATAATGTGTTAACAGTACTTCGTTCTCTAGATGTGTTGCCAGAAGGGTATGATATACATATTAATTTTCCTGGTGGTATCCCGATTGATGGTCCTTCAGCAGGTATTGCTATGGCAACAGGTGTCTATTCAGCAGTGCATCGTACGTATGTGAATAATGAAGTAGCGATGACAGGTGAGATAAGTATCCACGGAGAAGTGAAGCCTATTGGTGGTGTGTACGCAAAAATAAAAGCTGCGAAAAAAGCGGGAGCTAAGAAAGTCATCATTCCGGCTGAAAACATGCAACCATTTTTGTATACAATAAAGGGAATTGAGATCATTCCTGTTCGCAAATTAAAAGAAGTATTTGAATTAACATTTATGCAGGAAAATRTGCATCGTGAGCTTGATGCACATAATGATTTGGRCGAAAMAGATGCACAATCAATGTGAGAATATACAATAATAAAAATTTGCCAGACTTCGTTTAAGTTTGTATGCTTAAGCGGAGTCTTTTTTCTTTTCGTGAGGCACAAAAAAACAGGGGATTAACAATTGCGAAGAATCTCTGCAATTGCATCTAGATGTATTGTAATATAAAATAGTTGAACAGGAGTTTAATTTATTATGGAGGTGCTATGTCTAGTATGAATACGAATGAAAGAATTGTGCCCCTCCTACCATTAAGAGGCATTCTCGTATATCCAACGATGGTTCTGCATCTTGATGTAGGACGTGATAAATCGATACAAGCACTAGAGCTGGCGGCAATGGATGAAAATATCATCTTTTTAGCAATGCAAAAAGAAATGAATATCGACGATCCGAAAGAAGATGACATATATAGTGTAGGTACAGTGGCGAAAGTGAAGCAAATGTTAAAATTGCCGAACGGTACGCTTCGTGTCCTTGTAGAAGGTTTACATAGAGCAGAAGTAGTTGAGTTTATCGAAGAAGAAAATATAGTGCAAGTTTCTATTAAAACGGTAACGGAAGAAGTAGAAGATGATTTAGAAGAGAAGGCTCTTATGCGTACGTTACTGGAGCATTTCGAACAATATATTAAAGTTTCGAAAAAAGTTTCAAATGAAACATTTGCAACGGTAGCTGATGTAGAAGAACCGGGAAGACTAGCTGATTTAATTGCTTCTCACTTACCGATTAAAACGAAGCAGAAACAAGAGATTTTAGAGATTGTATCTGTGAAAGAACGACTACATACACTTATTTCAATTATTCAAGATGAACAAGAGTTACTTAGCCTAGAAAAGAAAATTGGACAAAAAGTGAAACGTTCAATGGAGCGCACGCAAAAAGAATATTTCTTACGTGAGCAAATGAAGGCAATTCAAACTGAACTTGGTGATAAAGAAGGCAAGGGCGGGGAAGTTGAAGAACTTCGTGAGAAAATTGAACAGTCGGGAATGCCTGAAGAAACAATGAAGGCTGCACTGAAAGAATTAGATCGTTATGAAAAATTACCTGTAAGTTCTGCTGAGAGTGGTGTCATTCATAATTATATTGATTGGTTATTAGCTCTCCCATGGACAACAGCAACAGAGGATATGATTGACCTCACTCATTCGGAAGAAATTTTAAATAAAGATCATTACGGTCTTGAAAAAGTGAAAGAGCGAGTACTTGAATATTTAGCTGTACAGAAGTTAACGAATTCATTAAAAGGGCCAATTCTTTGTCTAGTAGGACCTCCTGGGGTTGGGAAAACTTCGTTAGCTCGTTCTATCGCAACATCGTTAAACCGTAATTTTGTACGTGTTTCTCTTGGTGGTGTGCGTGATGAATCTGAAATTCGTGGTCACCGTCGTACATATGTAGGAGCGATGCCAGGACGTATTATTCAAGGTATGAAAAAGGCGAAAACAGTTAATCCAGTCTTCTTATTAGATGAGATTGATAAAATGTCTAACGATTTYAGGGGAGACCCATCAGCGGCGTTACTTGAAGTGTTAGATCCAGAACAAAACCATAACTTCAGTGATCATTACATTGAAGAGCCATATGATTTATCGAAAGTTATGTTCGTTGCAACTGCTAATACACTTGCAAGTGTTCCGGGCCCATTGCTTGACCGTATGGAAATCATTTCGATTGCTGGTTATACAGAACTTGAAAAGGTGCACATTGCTCGTGAGCATTTATTGCCGAAACAATTAAAAGAGCACGGTTTGCGAAAAGGTAATTTGCAAGTACGTGATGAAGCGCTTCTTGAAATTATTCGTTATTATACACGCGAGGCTGGTGTTCGTACGTTAGAGCGTCAAATTGCAAAAGTTTGCCGTAAAGCAGCAAAAATTATCGTTACAGCAGAACGCAAGCGCATTGTTGTAACAGAGAAAAATATTGTTGATTTACTTGGTAAGCATATATTCCGTTATGGTCAAGCTGAAAAAACAGACCAAGTTGGTATGGCAACAGGTTTAGCTTACACAGCAGCGGGCGGCGATACACTCGCAATTGAAGTGTCTGTAGCRCCAGGAAAAGGGAAATTAATTTTAACAGGGAAACTTGGGGATGTTATGAAAGAATCCGCACAAGCCGCGTTTAGCTATATTCGTTCTCGTGCAGAAGAACTTCATATTGATCCGGATTTCCATGAGAAAAACGATATTCATATTCATGTTCCAGAAGGAGCAGTTCCAAAAGATGGACCATCAGCAGGTATTACGATGGCAACGGCACTTATT
>NZ_JBFTMA010000041.1:0-14278 GCF_056396725.1 Bacillus sp. 05T31 | reverse complement strand
GTATAAAGAGAAGAATTATTGTTTGTACGAATATGTTGCCGGAAGTGTACTAGAAATCAAAGATACAGAAAAGCTAAAAGTGCTAGGAAGCACAATTGGAGAGGAAATGGCTAATTTACATCACGAACTAAATTCAGTGAATAGTGCTAACGAGTTAATAAAAAGAGAGTTATATAAAGTGGTATACGAATGGGCTTTACCGAATTTAGTAAAGAATGAGCATGTTCATCAGGATGTAATTCAAAAAATGGATCAAATACATACAACTTTYAAGGAAACGRTTCACTCATTACCGAAACAAATTATTCATCGCGATATGCACTTATCAAATGTAATCTTTAGAGAAAGTGATTTTCAAGGGTTTATCGATTTTGAGCTTCTAGAAGAAAACGTTAGAGTATTCGATTTATGCTATTGCTGTACAAGTATTTTAAGTGAGATATTTAGTGATGAAACATTAAGAGGGAAATGGTTACAAATTGTAAGTGAAATTTTTAAAGGATATTATAAGCAAAACATTTTAACGAGAGCAGAACTACAATCAATTTGGTATGTAATGCTTTCAATTCAAATTATATTTATTACTTATTTTGCTGATACAATTATCTTCCTTGATATTCATAGAACAATATGTGTTTATCGTGCTTTTAAAAGAATTGTGCAATATCGTAATAAAACAAGACCGGATCTGGGTGCTGGATGTGAAGAAAGGTTTGACTTGCAATTTTTTAAATGGATATGGGAATATCCTAAAACGAAACGCCCTTCAATTTTAAAGAGGCTAAATCAATTGAGTAAGGATACAGATGTTATTATTTTAAAATCTTCAAATGAAGTAAGACTATTTTTAGAGAAGCATGATACCATAAATAGTTAGATTATAAAAAGAAGTAACATGGGGGGATAGGATTGAATAGATTCATTGGCCCGGTTGATTCTAATATGGTGAAAATTCCAGCAGGAAAAGTAGAATTAAGAGATGATCGAATAAAAAAAGAATGGCAAGTTCAAATAAAACCATTTCTTCTTGCAAAGTATGTTGTAACAGCGGAATTATATTACGCGATTACGAATCGTGCACTAAATGGTAATGAAAATGGTAATAAACCTGTTGTAAATATTTCATGGAATGATGCAATCGCTTTTTGTAATTTACTTTCTAAAAAGTTGGGAGAAACAGAGTATTATTCTATTAGTGATGACGGCCAAAAGGTTAGTTGTAATGTAGAATCCAAGGGCTATCGATTACCATTTGAGGCAGAGTGGCAATACGCATGTAAAGCAGGGACTACTGGGTATACATATGGAGAACTTGATAAGATAGCTTGGTATAATAAAAACTCGGATGGGAAAATTCATGAGGTCGGTAAAAAAGAACCGAATGCATGGGGAGTATATGATATGTTAGGGAACGTTTGGGAATGGTGTTATGATTTGTATGATGAAACAGTGTACGGGTCATACCGCATTTTTCGTGGTGGTAGTTGGGCTGAAGCAGCTAGAGGTTGCGGTGCCACTTGTCGCCGTCGTAGYCATCCTACATTTCATATAGATGATCTYGGKTTTAGGCTYGCTAGGTCAATTTAGCAGGAAAATGATACATATAACTCCGTAAAGAGTATGGAAAGTATCCATACTCTTTACAACATAGAAATTTTAAAATTTAAGGAGTGTTTTGAATGGCACGTGTTTTATTCATTAACGCTGGATCAGAAGGACATATAAATCCAACATTACATGTTGTAGAAGAACTGATTTCTCGCGGTGAAGAGGTAGTTTATTTTTCAATAGAGGCKTTCAGGGAGCGTATTGAGAAGACAGGTGCTACTGTACGAACGATTGATGATCAAAAATTTATACAAGCATTTCTTTCCGGTGGTCGAAATTATTTACAGGAAAGAATAAACGGCCTTCTACATACAACGGATGTTGTAATACCTAGTGTTTTAGAACAAATTGAAGGTGAACATTTTGATTATATTATTCATGATTCGATGTTTGGCTGTGGCCGCTTAATTGCCCAAATTCTTAATCTTCCAGCCATAAATTCATGCACATCTTTTGCACAAGATGAAAAATCATTTAAACAAATGTTAGACCATCTTTCTAAAAATATCCCACTGGAAGTTCAGGATAGAATACATAATGATTTTGAAAACTTAACGAATGGAATTACAGAAAAATATGGTGTTAATATAAACTCACCGTATGAAGTTTTCTGTAATCCAGCTTCACTTACTATTGTGTATACAATTAAGGAGTTCCAACCTTTTGGGGATACATTTAATGAAACATTCAAATTTGTGGGTCCATCTATCTCTACACAAGTGAAAAATGAAGGTTTTGATTACACTTCAATTGAAGAAAAAAGCCTGATTTACATTTCATTAGGTACTGTTTTTAATGAAGCGCTTGATTTTTATAAACTTTGTATGAAGGCGTTCGAGAATAGTAAGCATACAATTGTTATGTCTATTGGCAACAAAACGGAAATAAGTGATTTAGGTAATATCCCTAAAAACTTCATTGTGAAAAACTATGTACCACAAACTGAACTTCTCAAATATACGAAACTATTTATTACACACGGCGGTATGAACAGTACGCATGAAGGGATATATAACGGTGTTCCACTCGTTGTAATTCCGCAAAGTGCAGATCAGCCAGTAATCGCAAAGCAAGTGGAGAGTCTCGGGGCAGGAGTTAAATTGCAAATGCAAGGATTAACGGAGAGTCAACTACGTGAGAGTGTAGATCTAGTATTAAATAACTCTTCATTCAAAGAAACTGTTTTGAATATGAAGGAGTCTTTCCGAAAATCAGGTGGGTATAAGCAAGCTGTTGATGAAATTTTTAAATTTACAAGCCGTTATTAAAACTATACATGTGAAAGGGTGTCTATATTAAATGATATAGACACTTTTATGTTATATGAAGCGAGGAATTGATGAAATGGAAAGAATGAAAATACTAGATGTAAATTTTGCTGATATGACAGCTACACCATTTTTTCAAGTGGAGGCGAAAAATAGAATTAGATTCGATATAGAATTATTTGAGGGTAATTTGAGAGGATTAAGAGGGATTTTGACTGAACTTTTTAAAAGTCCTGATRCRATTGATGTTTCATTTATTTCCGGTTAYATAACATATGGTAAAAGTAAGAGAATAAATGAGAAAACAAAAATTGGAAGGTTCATGAAGATTAAGAATTGGRCAGAAACGAAAGTAGACGTTGATGATCTTGAAAGTACAATCATATTTACTACGATTAAAGGTGTACATGAAGATGAAGTATATAAGTATTGCAAGTATGTCGTTAATGGTGGTCAGCAAGCGTATATTTCTTTTTATAACGATACTTATTTATTGTATATAAGTACAGACGTTATTGACATTGTTTCACCAGATACAAGTTTAATAGAAAAGTTAAAACTTCAATACAGTGAAGAATATGATAAGTTTTATGAAACTATATTGACGGATTCGGAAATGTTTACAAGTGATAAGTAATTTCAAAGTATTGATAGAAAGATATATGGAAAATGGAGATGGCACGTTGTTTTAAAATAATGTGATCTCACATTGCCATGCGTTTTAAGTTAACGATGAAGGGTTTCAAGACGACTTGGTGCAATTCATCCATATATATACCTAAAATTTTTCATTACAAGTACTACAATTTCTATTGCTCACTTTTACTTTATAAATTTAGGATGTAGTTTTACGTGTTAGTAGTAATTTCACTGTTTCTGCACAACTTCTGCACACATTTAGGTGATTACTATGTCATGATATATTCCATAAGTGAAATATTTCACAAGAAATGAAATGTTTCTTTACGACGGTGTATGCATATTTACGCATACACGAAATAAGATTGACTCTTGTTATTCTTTTACATCAAAGCCCACATTACACTACGAAGTATAACAAGAAGGGGACAGGAACATGAATAATCGATTTTTAAAACAACTACAAAACTTGAAAATGAACAAAAAAAGTATAGGAGCTGTTGCATTAACAGCTGGAATTATCAGCACGACACTTATTCCTCAAAATGCATACGCGCACGGCTTTGTTGAAAAGCCTGGTAGCCGTTCAGCTTTATGTAGTCCAACTTATGGTGCTCTAAATGTAAACTGCGGAAGTGTTATGTATGAACCACAAAGTTTAGAAGCTTCAAAAGGATTCCCACAAGGTGGCCCAGTTGATGGGCAAATCGCTTCTGCAGGTGGAAAATTTGGCGGTATTTTAGATCAACAAACAGCAAATCGTTGGTTTAAAAATACAATCACTGGTGGGGAAAATACATTTACTTGGAAGTATACAGCACCTCACTTAACAAGCAAATGGCACTACTATATTACAAAAAAAGGATGGAATCCAAATAAAGCACTAACAAGAGCAGACTTTGAGCCAATTGGCACTGTACAACATGATGGTTCTGCAGCTTCAAATAATTTAACTCATAAAATCAATGTACCTACTGACCGTAGTGGATATCATGTGATTTTAGCTGTATGGGATGTAGCTGATACAGCAAATGCGTTTTATAATGTAATTGATGTRAATCTCATCAATAATGTGAAACCAGACACAGAAGCGCCAAGTATTCCAAATGGAATTCAGGCGCAAAAAGTAACAGCGAATAGTATAGAACTAACATGGAACGTTTCTACGGATAATGTAGGAGTAAAAGGGTACCAAATCTTCCGTAACGGAGAGATGATTGACACAGTACCAGGCACTTATTTTATTGATAAGAAATTACAACCAAGCACAGAATACACTTATACTGTAAAAGCAATTGACGCAGCTGGCAATGTATCGAAAGAAAGTACAGCGCTTACAGTGAAAACAACAGTTGAAGCTCCTGATACAGAAGCACCAACACAACCAAAAGGATTACATAGCATGGGAACAACAGCGTCAAGTGTGGATCTAATGTGGAGCCCATCTGATGATAACGTTGGAGTAGACTATTACGATATTTATAGAGAAATAGAAGGAACAATGAAAAAAATTGCAACATCCAATACGACTTCTTATATGGATAAAAATTTACTCGCTAATACTACTTATAAATATGCAGTGAAAGCAGTGGATGTAGTTGGAAATGAATCCGTACAAAGTGATACGTTCACAATTACTACAAAAACTGAAAGCGCTTCATATGAAGCTTGGGATGCAAAGAAAGCATATAAAAAGGAAGATAGAGTTTTACACGAGGGAAAAGTGTATGAAGCAGTCCAGAATTATGAAGGACATGGGGATCCAAACTGGATTTTTGCTTTATCCTTATGGAAAAAAGTGTAAGCTTTACCTCAAAATGAAATGAAAGATGATGGGCTTTGATGCAAAAAAAGGAAGTTTGAGAGTTAACTTTTCTGCTTATAAAAAAGACGACGTATTCAGCGTCGTCTTTTTGTATTAATCTAGAATATTCATCAAARAGACTTTCAAACGAATAAGCTACAGAAAGGTTACTATACGAATACATAATGTAGAATCATATAGTAATCTTTCTATTATGATAACACTTTCGTCATAAGAATATGTGGAATTCCATCTTCCATAAATACGTCGGAAGAAGTTTGATAGCCTAATTTTTCATAAAACCCTTCAGCTTGTGTTTGACCGTGTAGTTTCACTTTGTTTGCTTCTTTGTTACGAGCAATCTCTTCTAACTTTTGAATGATTACTTTGCCTAATCCGTATTTGCGATAGTCTTTTAAAATACAAATCCTTTCTAGTTTACCCATTCCGTCAACGAATCGTATACGGCCAGTTCCTACAGGAAGTTCATTATAATAAACTAATATATGTTTGCATGCCTCGCCAATTTGGTCATATGTATCGAATTCATCTTCAAGTGGGACATCTTGTTCTTTTACAAAGACTTCTTTTCGAATGTGAAAGGCAGTTTCTAAATCTGTAAGTTCTGTTATGAGTTTGGATTGCAAATTGTTCAGCCCTTTCTAGTGTGATATGAATGTGTTTTCATAGTATATCATACTGTAATGCTATAAAAGAAAAAACTGACTTGCAAAAGTCAGCCTTTAAAATGCTTAATATTCTTTTATACCGTTTTTTGTTCCGATGATCGCTTTGCTCGTYATATTGATAAATAATCCTGTTTCAACTACACCGGTAATCATYTTTAACTCTGTATGTGTATCATTTGGATTCAATATTTTGTTTKGAAAAATACAATCAATAATTAAATTGCCGTTATCAGTTATAAATGGTCCACCATCTTTCATACGTAAACGCGTTTCGCATCCTAAAGATTGAATTCTCTTTTCAGTTTGCTTCCAAGAGAAGGGGATGATTTCAATAGGAAGTGGAAAGGTACCTAAATGTGAAACGAGTTTGGATTCATCTGCAATAATAATAAGTTCTTTAGAGGAGGTGGCAACAATCTTTTCGCGAAGTAATGCACCACCACCTTTTATTAATTGTAAATCATTATTGATTTCATCTGCTCCATCAATTGTGAGATCAAGTATATCAATTTCATTTAAAGAGATTAGCGGAATAGATAATTGTTTTGCTAATACTTCAGTTTCTTTTGATGTCGGTGCAGCTTGAATAGATAACCCTTCTTGTACACGGTGACCTAACTTTTGTATCGTCCAATATACGGTTGAACCCGTACCAAGTCCAATCGTCATACCATCTCTTACAAAGCCAGCAGCATATTCGCCTGCAAGCTGTTTTAAATTCATCATTTTACTCCGCYGGGCGTGRTCCAGCATCTAAACCGGAATTTTCAACTGTAAGTATAGGGCGAACGGTAATATCTTTATGTACACGCATTTGGCACGATAATCGTAAGTGGTCTTCAATTCCTTTTTCCGTAATAGCTTGTTTTTCATCATTTGTCGCCTCACAAAAATCACCTGCAATGACTTCAACTCTACAAGTTGTACATCTTGCTTTGCCGCCGCAACGATGGAGAATATGTACACCGTTATCTTCAAGCGCTAATACTAATTTCGTCCCTTCCTCAACATCAAAAGTTCCAGTACCTTCAACTGTTAATTTTGGCAAATTGATTCCTCCTCATGTAAAATGCTATATAACATATTTATGACCCGTATTCATGAACATAAACATAAAATTWATTATAAGCCCCGTAACTTTTTTATTTATTCAATCGTTTATTAAGTAAGCGCTGAAAAGGAGTGGTTATTTTGTGCACAAAAGTAACTCAGGTTTTAAAGAATCATATCGATATGAATCATTCAAATATAAATTTTTTAATTGAAAATTATGCAGAGATAAAAAGATACTGTACGTTTTTGACAAAAAACAAATGGGATGGTGAAGACCTTGCCCAAGAAGCAATTTGCAAAGTTCTTCAAAAGTATAGTGAGAAGAAAATTTGTATAACGCTTCTGTATAAAATTGCTCGAAATCAATGGTTAGATCAAATGAAATCAAAATCCGTTCAAGAAAAGTTAGCACAGCAAATTACATTTGAAGAACCATATGAAAAAATTGCAGATTTGCATGAGATGGTAGGTAAAGTTTTATCTTCATTAAATGTACAACAATTCACGATTTTATTATTAAAAGATATTTTTCAATATAGTATCGCTGATATTGCTAAAGTATGTTCGGTATCGGAAGGTGCAGTGAAAGCTTCATTATTTAGGAGTAGAAATAGGCTGAAAACTGTAAGTGAAGAGGGTATTGAAATAGTGGAGTACACGGATGATGTTGAAATTGTTGTAACTTCTATTCGTGAAGAAAGACCGGAATTGTTGACGAAACTTCTCCCAACAATAGATTTCACAAAGTTACCATCAATACAACCAGTGTTATTATTCAGTATGAAAAAACCTTCTTCCTACAGTTGTATGCTTTGTGCGGCATAACAATTATTGGAGGGATTYAATATGAATGCAATTCCTTACGTAGTAGAACAAACGAAATTAGGAGAACGCTCCTATGATATATATTCAAGGTTATTAAAAGACCGAATTATTATGATTGGTTCAGAAATTAACGATCAAGTTGCAAGCAGTGTAGTAGCACAATTATTATTTTTAGAAGCAGAAAACGCGGAGAAAGATATATTCTTGTATATCAATAGTCCTGGCGGCTCAACGACAGCAGGATTTGCAATATTAGATACGATGAATCTTATTAAACCAGATGTGCAAACGCTTTGCATGGGCTTTGCAGCATCGTTTGGTGCACTTTTACTATTAGCTGGCGCAAAGGGAAAAAGATTTGCGCTCCCTAATAGTGAAATCATGATTCATCAGCCGCTTGGCGGTGTAAAAGGGCAAGCAACAGAAATCGAAATTACAGCAAAAAGAATATTAAAGTTAAAACATGATATTAACAAAATTATATCTGATCGAACAGGGCAACCAGTAGAAAAGGTAGCTCATGATACAGAAAGAGATTATTTTATGACGGCAGTAGAAGCGAAGGAATATGGAATTGTTGATGCAGTTGTTGAGAAAAAATAACGTAAAACAGGCTAGAGAATATACTAAATTCTCTAGCCTGTTTTTGTCATTCTTTATTCTTTTATCCATTCATCAACTAAAGCTTGATTCTTTTTTATCCATTTTCGAGCAGCTTCTTCTGGATCTTTCGTTTTATTTAACATGACCATTAACGTACCAAGTTGTTCATCGTTCATTTTCCATTGATCAAAGTATTTCACAATATCCGGATGATCTTTTTCGAAACCTTTACGAACTGAGTAATAAATGTCATCTTTTTCACCATATACTTTCTTAGGGTCTTTTAAATATTTTAAGTCAAATTCTGAAAAGCCCCAATGTGGATTCCAAAGCGTAACAGCAATTGGTTTCTTTTTCGTATATGCCTTCTTTAGTTCGCTCATCATCGCAGCTTCTGAAGATTGGACAAGTTTTAGTTTTATATCATATTCCTTCATTGCTTTATTCGTTAAATTCATTAGGCTACTACCAGGTTCAATCCCAACAATTTTATTATCTAGCTCATCTTTATGTGCATTTAAATCTTCAATACTGTTAACGTTTTTCACATAAGAAGGGACGACTAAACCAAGCCCAGTACCTTCATACCATTTTGATTTTAAGACGAAGTCATCTTTGTAACGGGCATTTAATGGTTTATCTGTAACAGGAAGCCATACTTCTAGATTCGCATCAACATCACCACGTGCGACGCCAGTCCATATCGCAGCTTTTTCTAAATACATGAGTTCAACTTTATAGCCTTTTTCTTCTAATAAAACTTTCCACATATTTGCGGTTGCGATATTTTCTTTCCAACTTGTTACACCAAGTTTAATTTTTCCTTTCGAATTTGCATTTGTTGCATTACAAGAAGTGAAAATCATACTAATAAATAGTAACAGACTTATAATCCATATTTTTTTTCGCATTCAAAACCTCCTGTGAAGCTTTTGCTTTTTATAAATTAATCTATAAGTGAACCTTCTTATTATGAACGGAAACAAGAATTTTTAAAGAAATCTTATATATGTCATTTTTATGTAATATTTCTCTGTAAAATCGCAACACTATGTAAATAGATGGGTAGAAAAGGAGTAGTGACATGGATAATACAAAGGTACGTGTTGAAAATGTAACAAAAGTCTTTGGGAAACATCCGCAACGAGCGCTTACCTTATTAAAAGAAGGAAAAAGCAAATCGGAAATTTTAAAGGAGACAGGAATGAACGTTGGTGTGAAAAAGGCAACGTTTGAAGTATACACTGGAGAAATTTTCGTTATTATGGGTTTGTCTGGTAGTGGGAAATCAACGCTAGTTCGAATGCTAAATCAATTAATYAAACCGACAGCSGGGCATATATACATAGATGGTGAAGACATCGCAACRATGGGAAAAGAAGAATTGCGAAGAGTAAGAAGGACGAAAATGAGTATGGTTTTTCAGAAGTTTGCTTTATTTCCACATCGTACGGTAATACAAAACGTTGCGTACGGGTTAGAAATTCAAGGAGTTCCAGTAGAGGAACGAGAAAATAAGGCGTTAGAATCGCTACAGTTAGTAGGACTCGATCATCATAAAGATAATTACCCTAGTCAACTTAGTGGTGGTATGCAGCAGCGTGTTGGAATTGCAAGGGCACTAACGAATAATCCAGATGTATTACTAATGGACGAGTCATTTAGTGCATTAGATCCACTAATTCGAAAAGAAATGCAAGATGAATTGTTAGAGTTACAAGATAAAATGGAAAAAACAATTATTTTTATTACACATGATTTAGATGAAGCTCTTCGAATTGGTGATCGTATCGCATTAATGAAAGATGGAGAAATTGTCCAAATTGGAACACCGGAAGAAATTATGATGAGCCCTGCAAATGAATTTGTAGAGAAATTCGTGGCGGATGTGAATTTAGGAAAAGTAATTACGGCAGAATCTATTTTAAAAAGACCAGAAACGTTATTAATCGATCGTGGGCCGCGTGTAGCTCTGCAAATTATGAGAAATGCAGGTGTTTCTACGGTATATGTTGTGAACAAAAAGTATGAGTTTTTAGGTATTTTAACAGCGGATGATGCAAGTAAAGCAATGAAAAAACAATGGCCAATTGCTGATTTATTACTTAACGATATTCCACACGTTTATCTAGATACATTACTGGAAGAAACGTATGCAAAAATGGCGGAGATGAAATATCCATTACCCGTAATTGATGAAAAGAAAAGGTTGAGAGGAATTATTAAACGTGAAAGTGTCATTCAAGCTCTTGCAGGTAACATTGAGGAAGAGGTGAAAGACGATGAATAATATTCCGCGCATTCCATTAGGCGAATGGGTCGATTCATTTGTTGCAAGTTTATATGAGCACTTTGAAGGCTTGTTCCGAGGATTCTCCTATATTATCGGTGGATTTGTTGATTTACTCACTAATTTTTTAACAATAATACCAGCCATAGTGATGATTATCATCTTATGTTTCCTCATTTGGTACACAACGAGGAAATTATCTTTAGTCATTTTTACGCTCATCGGATTATTATTTATTTTAAATATTAACTACTGGGCACAAACGATGCAAACATTAGCGCTCGTACTTACGTCAGTTATTATTTCAATTATTATCGGAATTCCCATTGGCATTTTAGCATCTCAAAATGAACGTTTCTCAAAATTTTTAAAACCGACATTAGATTTTATGCAAACAATGCCGGCATTCGTCTATCTCATTCCCGCGATAACATTTTTTGGAGTAGGCGTCGTACCAGGCATTATTGCTTCCGTTATTTTTGCTATGCCACCGACAATCAGATTTACAGACTTAGGAATTAGACAAGTTCCAGAAGATTTAATTGAAGCTGCGAATGCGTTTGGCTCTACCGCATCACAAAAATTATTTAAAGTACAATTACCGCTCGCAACCGGAACGATCATGGCTGGCGTGAATCAAAGTATTATGCTTTCGTTATCAATGGTTGTAACAGCTTCACTTGTAGGAGCGCCAGGACTTGGCGTCGATGTATATCGCTCTGTAACACAAGTAAATATCGGAATGGGATTTGAAGCTGGACTAGCTATCGTCGTGATTGCGATTATATTAGACCGAATTACGCAAGGGTTTTATACAAAAAGAAAATAATTCAAAAAACACACTTTATACTAAAAAGTGTGTTTTTTGAATTCGAATTACATCCGAACAATAACAGAACCTCCAGCTGGTGCACAAACTTGGTTTTGCTGTTGTTCCATTGATKTTATTAAWTGATTRTTTTCTTCGATTAAWRAGATYAATTTAGYTAATTGGCTTGCAATGCGCTGCATCATGTATTGCGAMTCATAATGCAGTGTATTCYTTRCWGKATGGGGSGAGTAARCATATTGWTGATTTAWATTTGGATTCCAATGAGRATACATWTGAATYGTTCCTCCTTMRATRAATTACTGRTCTTTCTTATAGTAAATGCCTATGTATATTTAATGGTTTCTTGAAAAATTTTTCATAATAAGAGGAGTATGTACGGAAAATGGAAAAGTAATATATTTAAAGTACATCTTTGGGAAATATTCAAGCGAAACAGCAAAAATATTAGGATATTACCACGTTTATGTAAATAGATATTATATAGGGAGAAATGATGGGAGGAGGTGCAATTTTGTCTATAAATAAAAAAAAAAATGATGCTATGACAATTGGTGTCGCTATAGGTGTTGTAATCGGCGTAGTTCCTGGTGTATTTACTGATAATATAGCAATCGGAATAGCGGTTGGGATTGCAGTTGGAATGGGGATTACGATTTTGAAGAAATAATGAGTTGTAAATTATTTTAATGTGATCTCATTTTAAGAGATTGAATTTTCGGAATATAAAACCTATTTTTCCTTTTTTTATGATATTATATATGAAAAGGATGGTGATGGATATGTCAATAAACAATCAAGTAGAAAAAAACTGCTTCATTTGCGAAAAACATAAAGGAAACATTATAGTTCAAGACAGTGCTATTTATGAAGATGATCTCATATACGTTGGACATGTCCATTGGGATACAGAAGAAACATATCTTGGTTACGTAATGATTGATATAAAGAGACATGTTCCTGGTCTTGCTGAATTAAATGAAGATGAGGCGAAAGCATTCGGCCTTATAACTAGTAGAGTAAGTAAAGCGCTAAAAGAAAGCGAAGGTGCAGAACATATTTACACTTTTGTTTCAGGTAATGGTGTACCACATTTACATATGCACATTATTCCGCGTTATCCGAATACACCAAAAGAGTTTTGGTCACCGACTGAAGTAGCAAATTGGACTGGTGCACCATATGGAGATTCAGAGGAAATAAAAAAACTATGTGAAAGAATACGAAAGTATATGGTAAATGAGTATGCATACAACAAATAATACACAATATTCATGGGTTGGAAATACGGAAATGTGTTTAGGAGAAATCTCAGTTAAGCAATATGGTGACATTGTACTTGGTAAATACGGCGGGAATATAAGTGCCGGAGCAAAAAAGAATGAAGACGGTGCGTTAGTTTGGTCAAATGGTGATTGGGAATTCGCAGCTATTTTAGACGGACATAATAGCGCAGAAAGTGTTGATTTAGTAGTACATACAATTGAAAAAGAATATGAAAATATAAAATTAATTATGAATGAACCAATTGAAACAGTATTTCGATCAGTTGAAAATCATATACTTACGATTTTTCAATCCTTCTCATTTAAAGAAAAGTGCCAAAAGGTTAAAGGTGAAACAGCTTGCTTACTTTGTGTAAGAAAAGAAAATTATATATGGTGGTTATCTATTGGAGATTGTTTAGTTTATGTATTTCATGATGAATTACATAAATTAGGTCAATACACATTAAATCAACGTCATTTTTACGAGTGGATTGGTAATGTAAATACATTTGATTTACCCGTTCCTTGCTATTCATCAGGAATTCGTGAATTACGTACTGGTAACAATCGAATTGTAATGGTGACAGATGGGGTATTAGAATGTGGGGAACGCCGTTATGAAACACCATTAAATCTATATAACGATATGAATGAAAAAAATATAGAGCTTAAAGAAAATGTTCACAATGTTTTAGAACACGTTCATCATCAATTTGGGCGAGATAGTGCGACAATAATTAGTTGGGATGTTGAAAACAAAGAGGATTCTACGTATCCGAGTGATCAGCCGGATAAAAGGTAAAAGGAGGAGACATCACTGCTTTTAGTTAAAGGAATTTTATTAATAGTATGGATTATATTTTTAGTTGTTTTGGAAAAAGTAGTGAGAAAAAAATTAAATATACCGAAACAAACTGATTGGAATAGTAAATATGTAAACACCTCTCATAAATGGGGCACTAGGGTTCTTATCATTTGTTATATAATTGTTACGATGATATGTGCCACTTTAAATCCTATTTATATTAGTAATTTACCCATTTTATTTTTAATAACTTTATACTGCTTTCAATCATATATGGAATGGAAATTTGATAAAGAATCAAGGGAATATGTCATTTCTTTAGGAACGGTTCCATTATTAATAATAACAGGAATTATGCTTAATCTTTTCTTTTATAGCTATTGGATTTAATCATATGTGGAATGAATGGAGAGACAAAATGAAAATGCCTAAATTACGCGTTGAAGCAATGATTTTAAATGAAGATCATTCTAAAGTACTTGTTCAATGTGATGAGAACCAATCATTTTATCGTTTTCCAGGTGGCTCTATTGAATTTGGTGAAACAGCAAAAGAAGCAATAATTCGAGAGTTACTAGAAGAATACGATTTGAAAGT
>NZ_JBFTMA010000040.1:0-14024 GCF_056396725.1 Bacillus sp. 05T31 | reverse complement strand
CACTACTACTTCTAACAAATATGTTAGCAAGTATTCGCGTTGTACAAAAGGTTGTTTCTAAGTATGAAGAAGATGCCGCTCCAGATCGCTTCAAACAAGCTGGCATTATAACAGGAATAAATCAATTGCTAGGCGGTCTATTTTCAGCCATTGGTCCTGTTGCCATTTCTGGATCCGCAGGATTTATTGCAACGACAAATATTTATAAGCGCCTTCCATTTATGTTAGGGTCAAGCTTTATCATTCTTGTTAGTATATTCCCAAAGATTACTTCATTCTTTGCAGCCATCCCCGTTGCAGTTGGGTATGCTGCRATTTATCCTGTATTTGCAAGCATGATTGGTCTAGCTTTCCGCGAATATGACACTGTACAAAATAAAGAACAATTATTTAAAGTAGCAGGYCTTTCAATCTTTACAGGRGTCGGCGTTATGTTCGTTCCAGCAGGAGCGTTTTCTACGCTACCACCATTTTTAGCTTCATTTTTAAGTAACGGTCTTGTTCTTGGATCTGTAATGGCTATCTTGCTGGAAATATTATTTTCTCGTTCGCACGAAAAACAACCATCGTAAATTGGAAAACTTCCATTATTGCACTCTATCTTTAGAGTTGTTACGATAATAATAAAGTGAAACTTTAATCATTGGGGGGTGTTCCTCCCCAATGATTATTAGCCCACACCAATAGGGCATTTACGGGCAGTGGATCTCCCATCTAACTTCGTTGCTCAAGCTAAATGTTGAGTTGGGAGTTTTACTGCCCGCAAATAGCGGGATAAATTATCATGGGCAACACGCTCATGATAATTTATACTAACAATGCAGAACTTCTCCTAGTTTCATGCAAAGAAGTTCGATGTCTTACTATATATTCCCCACTATCTTCATAAAAATTTATTTCTATTTTAACAAAGAAAGGAATTTTCTATATGACTTATAAAATGATTGTTTTAGATTTAGATGATACTTTATTACGCGACGACCATACAATTTCACCTCGTACGAAAGAGGCTTTAATGACAGCACAAGAGCAAGGAGTTAAAGTTGTACTTGCTTCTGGGCGCCCAACGTTTGGTATGCGCAATGTTGCAAAAGAACTTCGTTTAGAGGAATACGGTAGCTTCATTCTATCTTTTAACGGCGCAAAAATTATTAACTGTAAAACAAATGAAGAAATCTTCAGTAGCACGCTATCTCCTGAAATCGTTCACAACCTATTTGAAATTAGTAAAACTGAAGATGTATGGATTCATACTTATATTGGCGATGATATCGTAACAGAAGAAAATAATCCTTATACTAAAATTGAGGGCGAAATTACTGGCATGCCGATTATTGAAGTAGATGATTTTAAAACTGCTGTTAAAGAACCTGTTGTAAAAGTATTAATGAATAAAGAAGCTGAACGCCTTGTTGAAGTAGAAAAGAAACTACAAAAACAACTAGAAGGTCAATTAAGCGTTATGCGCTCTAAACCATTCTTCTTAGAATTTACTGAACATGGTGTTACGAAAGGGACGAGCTTAAACCAATTAATCCAAAAACTTGGTATTAAGCGCGAAGAAGTTATCGCAATGGGCGATAGCTATAACGATCAAGCGATGATTGAATTTGCTGGTCTTGGCGTTGCGATGGGCAATGCACCMGATGATATTAAAGAAATTTCAAACTATGTRACAGATACAAATATGAACGATGGCGTTGCAAAAGTTGTAGAGAAATTCGTTTTAAAAACGGAAGTACTTGTTTAATATTTTCATTCATAAAACCTATTTGAAGTCAAATACTTCAAATAGGTTTTTATTTAAATTATAACGCTTTTGTGACTATATTTTGAACTTTGCACTATTCTCGTAGTGTAAACTTTCTTTTTGTATATAATTAAATAAAATAGACTATTTCATTTTGAAAAAGAATACAAATTTACTATATACAAGCATACATTAAAGGAGGCTACTTCATGTTATCTACACCAATCGGAAGATTAAGAGCAATCGGCTTAATTGAGGGGATTTCTTTCCTATTACTATTATTTGTAGCAATGCCATTGAAATATTTCGCAGGATTTGCAACAGCTGTTAAAATTACAGGCATGGCTCATGGCGTTTTATTTATTCTATTCATCTTTGCAGTAATTCAAGTAACAATCGTACACCGTAAATCAATTTTATGGGCACTTGGGGCATTCGTTTCATCAGTTATCCCATTCGGTACTTTTGTACTAGATGCAAAACTAAAGAACGAACAACAATAATAAAAAGGTAGTTAACAACTGTTAACTACCTTTTCTATTTATAAATTTGGAATTTCCCAATCAATTTCTCTTTCGCCCATATTAGCTAAAATCGTATTTACTTTAGAGTACGGCTTACTTCCAAAGAAACCTCGTCTTGCTGATAATGGACTTGGATGTACAGACTCGATAATACGATGATTCGTATTCGTAATTAACTTTTTCTTCGCCTGAGCATGGCGTCCCCATAATATGAAAATAACTGGCTTTTCACGTTCATTTAATAGCTCAATTACGCGATCTGTGAAATGCTCCCATCCTTTTCCTTTATGAGAATTCGCCTCACCTTGACGAACCGTTAACACAGTATTTAATAGTAAAACCCCTTGCTCCGCCCATTTTACTAAATAACCATTATTCGGAATTTCATAACCATATTCATCTCGAAGTTCTTTATACATATTTAACAATGACGGTGGTGTTTTAATACCAGGTTGTACAGAAAAGCTTAAACCATGCGCTTGATTCGGCCCATGATATGGRTCYTGTCCTAAAATRACRACCTTTGTATTTTCATARCTTGTATACTGAAGAGCGTTAAAAATATCTTCTACCTTTGGATAAATCACATGCTCCTCATACTCTTCTTTTAAAAAGTTAGCTAAATTTTGATAGTATTCTTTCTCAAATTCTGGCCCCAGTAATGGTCCCCAATCATTTTGCAAAATGTTTTCCATACTTTCACTTCCTGTCCAATTAATTCACCATATCCTGCCTTGTAAATACTAAAAACGAAATAATAAGGGAAACAACTGCCCAAACAGTTAAATTCATTAAAGAAAATCCCATAGATAAACCTTGTAATGCAGGTAATTTTCCTGATAAATAATCCGTTAATGATAAGTTCACACTAAAAATGTATTTCRCACCTTCCCAAGATGTTGCGAATGAACTTAAAATGCCGCCTGCAATTAACGCAGCTAACATAACGCCCATACCAGCTGGTGTATTACGAATTAAAACAGAGACCATAAATGATATAGTTCCAACAACGATAGCAACAAACCAAGCTAGTCCGTACGCCATTAAAATGTATTGCCACTGCGGAATAAGGTGTACAAAGTTTGTATTTAACGTTTCCTTATCAATGACGAATCCTGTTAACACAGGTAAATTCCATCCAGAGTATCCAAATACAAGCCCTGATAATGCGTAAGCAAACAAACCGACAAGAAGCAATATGAGCGAAATGAAAAATAACATCGTCACATATTTACTAAGGAGTATTTTCCAGCGCCGAATTGGCCTCGTCAGAAGCATTTTCATCGTACCATCGCTTCGTTCTCCTGAAACAATATCAATGGCGACAATCATAACGAGCAATGGAATAAATAACGTTATTCCTTGTTCAATAAACGCCCTCACAAATGTCGGTGCTCCTGGCGCAGTCGGATTAATATTATGATCTAAATAATATTGTTGTTGTTCCACTCTTACTTTTAACCAATCCCGCCATTCTTCTGGCAATCTAGAATTGTTCAAGCGGTTTTGTGAATCAACAATTTGTTGCTGTAATGATACTTTCCAATCGGTCGTACCAAGCCTTTTTTGCGTCGTTTCTATTTCACGATACTGAGCATACACAAAAAGTGGAATCAAGATTGCTAAAATAAGCATGACAACAACAATTCGTTTCTTACGATAAATCTTTTCTGATTCATTTAAGACTAGATTCGCAAATTCACGCATGTTGCTCACCCCTTGTGAGTTCAATAAATAAATCTTCTAGCGTAAATACAAGCTCTTTGACGCTATGTACATCTATCCCGTTTTCYACAAAGTGCTTATTCCAAACATTAATAGACGCGACATCCATACGACATAGTAAACGCTCATCTTCTACACTAACTTCCTCTACCTCTTCAGCAGCGTCTAACATGTCTTTCGCTTTGGAAATTGGTGTAACGACCCATTCTACACGATCACTCGCTGTTTTGATCAATTCTTCTATAGGTGCAACTGTTATCATTTTTCCTTTATGAATAATAGCAACACGGTCGCATATCAGTTGCACTTCACTTAGCAAGTGACTCGAAATAAATACACTCATATTTTCTTCTTTTACAAGCTTATGTATAAATTCCCTAAGTTCTCTAATCCCAGCTGGATCTAAACCATTCGTCGGTTCATCTAATATGAGCAATTTCGGGTTTCCAAGTAGCGCCTGTGCAATTCCAAGGCGCTGCTTCATACCAAGGGAATATGTTTTTACCTTATCGTGAATACGCTCATCTAAATGAACCATTCTTGCAATTTCAATAATACGTTCATCTGATATATCACCAAGCATGCGCGCAAATTGCTTTAAGTTTTCCCATCCCGTTAAATATGTATAAAGCTCTGGGTTTTCAACGATACTTCCAATTTGACGCATCGCTTCTCTGAAATTTTCCTTAATAGAATAACCACCGATAGAAATAGTACCTTCTGTCGCTTTAATCAGTCCGACTAACATTCGAATTGTTGTCGTTTTCCCGGCTCCGTTCGGTCCTAAAAAGCCAAACACTTCTCCTTGTTTTACATCAAATGAAATGTCCTCTACAAGCGTCTTCTTTCCAATTACCTTCTTTAAGTCTCGTACAGAAAGTATCGTCGTCATTTTATCCCTCCTTGCTCTAGTTTTAATTTACTTACGACGTTTTGGACTAATCGCTCTGCCATATATGTGTAGCCTACTTCATTCGGATGAAAATGATCGGAGTATAATAAATCTTTCCCACGATTTTGGAATAAATCAAATGTCGGTGTAATATATACATTTTTATCATTTAATGCTAACTTCTCTAAAGAAGCATTCCAATCAACAACAATATTTGATGAACCTCTTAAATCTTCTACATCCTCAAAAGGATTGTATAAACCTAGCCAAAAAATAGGACTATCTGTGTTTAATTTACGAATTTCTTCTATAATTTTCTTCGCTTCATTTTGAAACGTTTCCGTATCAGGACGATACGTCTCTAAATCTATCTTTCCGAGCGATTCCCATCCTGGGAATAAATCATTTCCTCCAATTGTTAAAACAATTACATCTGCTTGCTTAATTGAATATTGAGCTCCGCTGCTTTCGATTTGTTTTAATAAATCAGGCATTTTCGCACCACTAACTGCCAAATTGCTTAGTGCAACTTTTTGTTTATAATCTTTTTGTAAATTCTCTTTCATTCGTCCAATATAGCCAATTCCTTCTTTATCACCAACGCCGCGCGTTAACGAATCACCTAAACTAACTACTTGTAACGTTCCTGTTTTCTTTTTCTCTTTTTCCACTACGTCAGTCTTCGTAATTAATTTTGAAGCTTTCGGATTTAATACATCATTTACACCCGAAACAAAACCGTATGCAAATAAACAGAAAGACGCAATTGTAATGAGTAGAATTACTTTTACTAATTTTGATCTCATATCAAAACCCCTTTTAGCCCCTATAGATTGTCCATAATTATACCAAACGAATTTTCGAAAAGCGATTTTCACATCTTCTCTATTATGTCGTTTCCCTATCTACCAAATTTGGTAATAGCTCTACATGTTTCACATCTATTTCCTCATCATTAATCTTTTCATATAATAATTCAAATGCCTTTACACCAACATTTTTACTAGAATGCGAAATCGTCGTAATRCCTAATATATYTGCCACCTCTTGATCATCACATCCGATAATCGTAATATCCTCYGGGATACGAATTCCTTGTTTTTTCGCCTCCGTTACCATTCCTGCAGCAATATGATTGCAAGATACAAGAAACGCCGTCGGTTTTACAGACATACTAACCCATTCCCTGACTACATTGCGCCCATCTTCCACCGTAAAACAGCCTTTAAACTTCCAGGCATCTAACGGCGTTACAACAATCTGTTGAAGTGAATCCTCATACGCCTTTTTTCGCCTTTGGCTATTAATGCTATTACTTCTTCCAATGCAATATCCGATACGTGTATGACCAGCATCTATTAAGCTTTTCATCCCGCGCAAAAATACTTTGTAGTAATCAATATGTACACTCGAAATGAAATTCGAATCTATTTCTTCACACATCACAATTGGACCAAACTTCGTATACTCTTCAAGTTTTTCCTTACTATTTGTCCGTGAACATATAATTACTCCATCAAGCTTTTTCATTTTTAACATATGTAAAATTTCAAGCTCTTTTTCTTCGCTATAATTTGTCTGGCAAAGCATCATATTATAATTGTTCTTTGCGGTTTCCTTTGATATCCCCCCAATAATGGCACTGTAATATTGATCATTTACGTGCGGCAATAAAACGCCAATTACATTCGTTTTTCCTTTCACTAAATGAATCGCATTCACATTTTGCGTATAATTTAATTCTTCAATAATCGCTAAAATCTCTTTTCGTTTCTGTTCATTCACATACGGATGATTATTGAGTACACGTGAAACAGTTGAAACAGATACCCCAGCAAGTTCAGCAATCTTTCTTATATTAGTCATCTCATTCTCCCCTTCCCCTCAAAAATTCTCGCTTGACCTGGTAAGCTTTCCACAGTATATCCTTTCTTAGCAAATACATTTTGAAAGGATATACAACTATGCTTCGATTCAAACTAGAATATATATTTTTCATTGGCGGTTTACTCATTCTCGCCATCGGTATTAATATGATGACGACAATTACTTCCTTTGGACTTAGCCCTTATGATTCCTTCTTTATTGCACTATATCAAAATTTTGGGATAAGTATTGGTTTTTGGATTTTCATGATTAACTTTGTTTTTACCCTGATTGTACTCTTTTGGGACAAAAAACAAATTACAATCGGCACAATTGTCACAATGATTCTTATTTCTCTTTTTGTTGATTGGGTTGGTTCTATTACGACTATTATGGATACTATCCGCTCTCTTCCAAAATATATAACACTTATTTGCGGAAATCTATTCGTCGGAGCCGGAATTGGTCTTTACGTCTCTACTAACCTTTGCGCAGCACCTCAAGAGGCTTTCGTTTTAACTGTTGCTGAGAAAAAGAAATGGACATTTAGAAGAACAGAAATTTCATTAGCTTTTTTATTTTTAACATTAAGCTTCTTATTAGATGGGCCAATCTATTTTGGAACAATTATCTTATCTTTTACAACAGGTTGGATTATTCAAGCTTTTATTCAAGTTGGTACGCAGATTTTAAATAGAAAAAAACCTATTAAGCAAGCCGCTTAATAGGTTTTTTCTTTTTATTAGAAGAGATACTACTTAGCATCTCCTTCAATTCGATAATTTGCTTTCACACAATCTATTTCTTCATACGATTGCAATGTATGTAGAATGTACTCATAATCCGCAAGAGAAGCACGATGCGTTACGATTACGATTTCTGCTTTCCCTTTCTCTTCAAGTGGCATTTGAATAATCTTTTCAAAACTAACACCGCGCTCAGAGAACAATGATGTAATTTTTGCAAACACACCAATTTCGTCTTTCACATGAAGTCTTAAAAATTTTTTCACAATAATTTCATCTGGCTCTTTTAGTACCTTTTGATATTGCGGGACTACAGCACTATTTCCTGTTACACCTAACCTAATATTTTGCATTACAGCAACTAGGTCAGAAACAACAGCTGTCGCTGTCGGTAAGCTTCCTGCTCCCGGGCCATAAAACATCGTTTCTCCTACCGCTTCACCATACACATACACAGCATTATATTCATTTTGCACTGCCGCAAGAGGGTGTGCATTTGGAAGTAAAGTTGGCTCAACTGTAACCTCTAATTTCTCGCCATCTCGCTTTGCAAGGCCAATTAATTTAATTGTATAGCCTAAGCTCTTACTATATTCAATATCTTCTGCTGTAATAGAAGTAATCCCTTTTACCTTCACATCTCCAAGCTCTACATTTGTAGAGAAACCGAGAGTAGCCAAAATCGTCATTTTTCTTGCTGCATCCAAACCTTCTACGTCTGATGTTGGATCTGCTTCTGCAAATCCAAGCTGCTGAGCTTCTTTTAACACGTCGTTATATGCTCTCCCTTCGTCTGACATTTTCGTCAAAATAAAATTTGTCGTTCCATTTACAATTCCCATTACTTTCGTAATAAGATCTGAGGAAAGTCCTTCTACGATGCTTCGTAAAATTGGAATCCCTCCAGCTACACTTGCTTCGTAAAATAAATCAGCCTTATTATCTTTTGCTACCGCTAAGAGTTCCGCTCCGTGTAACGCCATTAAATCTTTATTTGCAGTCACAACGTGCTTCCCGCTTTTTAAAGCTTGTAAAATATATGCTTTTGCATCATCAATGCCGCCCATTACTTCAATGACAACATCAATATTAGGATTATCTAAAATTTCATTCACATCTTGTGTTAATAGAGTAGAAGGCACGTCTACTTCTCTCTCTTTCTCAATGTTTTGCACCAATACTCTCGTTACTTTCACTGGACAACCTACTTGGTGTATAAGTCGTTCTTGATGATCTGTAATAATACGAACTACACCACTACCAACTGTCCCAAGACCTAATAACCCCACTTGAATGTCTTTCATAATACTGTCCACCCCTCAAAAATTGTGTTTAGATGCCATTATATAGACAAAAAATCTGAAAAACAATGTATTTTGAATATTAAGAAAAATAAAGGTTAATCTTTACAAATAAAACGCTACCACGTGTTATACAATCATTTACAATATATAAGGGGTTTCTTGATACACGTAATAATTCAGCCAATTAGAGAATAATAAATTCCCATGACTCCTCCACCTAACAATCGGTTTCTCATTTGGATTATTATGTTTAAAATAATTTTTTGGCACATCAATATTTAACCCTCTTTGGCAGTCCCGTTCGTATTCTTGCTTTAACGTATCACAACTGTATTCACTATGTCCGAGTGCGAAAACTTGCCTTCCCTCTTGCCCAATAGCAAGATGAACACCTGCTTCTTCAGAATTGGCTAATAACGTTAATTCTTTCACTTTTTCAATATCGCTCTCTCGTACTTCTGTATGACGAGAATGCGGAGCAAAAAACACTTCATCAAACCCTTGTAACAATTTCACATGTTGCTCGCGAACCTCATGTTCAAATACACCAAACATTTTTTCCGCAAGAGGATACTTCGGCACACCATAGTGATAATACAAACCTGCTTGTGCCCCCCAGCAAATATGAAGCGTAGATGTTACATTCGTTTTTGAATACTCCATAATACGTCCAAGCTCTTCCCAATAATCTACCTCTTCAAAAGAAAGAGTTTCAACTGGTGCTCCTGTAATAATGAGTCCATCAAATTTTTCATCCTCAATATCACGAAATGTTTTATAGAAGCTCGTTAAATGGTCCTGCGCTACATTGCGAGACAGATGCGATTCCATATGAAGTAAATGCACATCTAATTGCAACGGCGTATTTCCAATTAAACGAAGTAATTGCGCCTCTGTTTCTTGCTTTATGGGCATTAAATTTAATATAG
The DNA here is from genome assembly GCF_056396725.1 of Bacillus sp. 05T31. Taxonomy (NCBI): domain Bacteria; kingdom Bacillati; phylum Bacillota; class Bacilli; order Caryophanales; family Bacillaceae; genus Bacillus; species Bacillus sp. 05T31. The sequence continues at coordinate 4,288 of NZ_JBFTMA010000040.1, read as the reverse complement.
CAATTTTCAAAGCACGTATATCTTGTGTTACTGCTCGCTCCTTCGTCATTACAAAAATATTTTCCTTCTGCAATACTTTGCGAGCTGGTAAATCTTTATCAATTATGATCGGCATGTTGTTTGCCTCCGACTAGCGCCGCTTCTAAATCTGCAATAATATCAGAAACATCTTCTATACCGACCGATAAACGGATTAAATCAGATGTAACGCCAGCTAAACGCTGATTTTCTGCGCTTAATTGTCTGTGCGTCGTACTAGCAGGATGTATTACACAAGTTCTCGCATCAGCTACATGCGTTACAAGMGTTGCAAGYTTTACATTTGCGATAAATTCTTTYGCTGCTTCTAATCCGCCYTTAATGCCGAAAGTTAAAACTCCACTAGCACCTTTTTTCAAATATTTTTGTGCTAACGAGTAATTTTCATTACTATCTAACCCTGGATAATTTACCCATTCAATGCGATCATGATTAGCAAGCCACTTAGCAACTTCGAGAGCATTTTCACTATGACGCTCCATTCGTAAATGCAATGTTTCCAGGCCAATGTTGCTAATATATGCATTGAATGGGCTCATACAGTTTCCGTAGTCTCTCAATAACTGAACGCGTGCTTTCACAATATACGCTGCTGCTCCAAAATTTTGAACATAGCTTACGCCATGATAACTCGGGTCAGGTTCGACAAGCTCAGGGTATTTTCCATTTGTCCAATCGAAGTTCCCTCCATCTATTACAATCCCGCCTAGAGAACTTGCATGGCCATCAATATATTTCGTTGTAGAATGGACAATGATATTTGCCCCATGTTCAAACGCCTGGCATAAATAAGGCGTCGCTAATGTATTATCAACGATAAAAGGTACTTCTAATTCTTTTGCTGCTGCTGAAAGTTCTTTGAAATTCAAAACGTTCATTGCTGGATTTCCTAACGACTCTGCATAAACGAGTTTTGTCTTATCATTAGCAAGTGCCGCAATTTCATCTGCCGTTAAATTAGGATTAAAGAACGTAACATCTATGCCCAGCTTTCGCAAACTCACTCCAAATAAATTAAACGTTCCTCCGTAAACAGTTGAAGAACAAAGTAAATGGTCTCCACTACTGCAAATATTTAAAACCGCAAGCATAATGGCTGCCTGCCCAGAAGCTGTTGCAACAGCCCCTACACCGCCTTCTAAATCTGATAACTTCTGCTCAAATGCAGCTAGAGTAGGATTTCCAATACGCGTATATATATATCCTTCTGCCTCTAAATTAAATAGTGCTGCTAAATCATCTGACGTATCGTATTTATACGTTGTACTTTGATAAAGTGGCAAAACACGCGGCTCACCATTTTTTGGCGTATAGCCACCTTGCACACAAATCGTTCCTTTCCCCCATGATTCTCCCATCTCTCATTCTCCCTTCTTTTAATGCAAAATAAAAAACTGCTCCTTTCCTGAAAACAAGAAAGGAGCAGTTTGAAGACACGCTCTAAGGCTCTTTCTTATCTCTCAGGATTATTACCTGCAGGATTTGGCACAATTCCGTTATACGGCTGTTGCCAAGGTTTCATCGGGCCTGTCCCTCCACCTTTTCTTGATAAGACTATGCAATTACCGTTGATTTTATAGCAATAATTTCCTAATGTCAAATAGTTTTTCTGAATGTTCTAAATTAAATGTAAGGAATTTAATTTAAACAACAAAAGAAATATATTCCATATTCATTTGAAAAAGACCTTTTAAAAACTCAGATCACTATATAGAATTAAATAAGTGATTTAACCGCGTTGGTTTCAAATTTTTATGAGATCTCAATATATTGAATAAGCCAACCTCTCAAAAAGATACTATATATATTCAATTCATTTCACACTAGCATATTTAATCCTTTCTACATGAAAAYTTACATAACGGAGGTASAACATGACAAATAAAAARGACATGCACCATATACTCGTCCTATATGGCATTCTTTTAGGCTCAATAGTAGGAGTCACGGTCTGGTCATTTTTAGTCACAATAAATATCGGAATTCACTTTATTTGGGGATACTTACCTACTCTTTTCTCTTCTCCCCCTTATTACACCATTTGTGTAACAATCATCGGTGGTATCCTCGTTGGTTTAACACAAAAATATTTCGGTACATATCCACGTCTTATGCCGGAAGTGATGGCTGAATATAAAAAAACAGGTAGAATTGAATACCGTTTTGTACATAAAGCTACTTTAACTGCGATTATCGTTTTAATATTTGGAGCTAGTTTAGGACCAGAAGCTGCACTTGTTGGAATTATCGGTGGACTTTGTACATGGGTAGGAGATCGCTTTAAATTTGCTTTAAAGGGAATGAATGAACTAACAGAGGTTGGAATTGGTGCCACTTTAAGTGTTATTTTTAATGCACCATTATTCGGTTATTTAGCTCCGAATGAAAATGAGGGTAAGCAAATTAATGAATTTTCGAAAGGAAAAAAAGCAATCGTATATTTAGCTACCACTTTTGCTGGTTTTTCCGTTTATTTATTGCTTAGTAAACTCGATAATCGTGGATCCTTTATTGTTGATTTTGGGGAAGGATCTCTTGCTCTTAATGAATGGATCGCTTTTCTTCCACTTGCTAGCATTGGTGCTATAGTTGGTTTCTTTTATTTCAAATTAGAATTTACATTAGAGAAATTAATCCACCCCTTCAAAGAATACAAGGTATCACTTGGAATTATAGGCGGTATTTTATTAGGRRTTACAGGAACTTTTCTYCCGTACACGTTATTTTCAGGGGAACATCAATTAAAAGATTTAGTCGTTGAATGGAGCCATTTATCCTTCTGGGTACTACTTCTTTCAGGAATTTTAAAATTATGTATTACTGCCGTTTGTTTAAATACGGGTTGGCGCGGCGGACATATTTTCCCAATTATATTTGCTGGATCAAGTATCGGATATGCTATAGCTTCTATTATCCCTATAGATCCAATAGCTTCTGTAGCCATCGTCACGACAGCTATTTCAAGCTATGCATTAAGAAAACCAATAGCTATAACATTACTATTACTCATGTTTTTCCCGCTCAATTTATTATTACCGATGCTCGGGGCTGCGGCAATTGGCAATGCATTTCCGCTTCCTAAAAACAATGAAGCTACAAACTAATACATACAGGCAGTAGGGACAAAAGTTCCACTGCCTGTTTTTATCCCGCTATTTGCGAGCAGTAAGACTCCCACCTCAAAATCCGGCAAGTGYGAGGGAGTTGGGTGGGAGATAACTGCCCGATTGGTGAAGGCTAATAATCAGTGGGGGATGGCCAAAATCCACACTGATTAAAGTTTCACTTTATTACACATGCTGCTTTAATAGCGCGTATAACGCTTCAAAACTATGCACTTCATATGTTGGCACAATCTCGCTATTATTTGATTTCTTTTCTGAATTAAACCAACAAGTATCAATTCCCGCTACATATCCACCTTTAATATCGGCACTTAACGAATCCCCAATAATGAGCCCTTCTTCAAAAGAGAAATTAGGAATCCTTTCAAAAACATAATCAAAATACTCTTCCATCGGCTTTTGGAATCCCGTATCTTCAGAAACAAAAATATCTTTAAACAATGAATGTAATCCTGCATTACGTAAACGTTTATCTTGCGTCTTAGAAATACCGTTTGTCACTATATATAAATCATACTCATTTTGAATTTGATTTATAAATTCAAATGCACCTTGCATGAGTTGGTTTCCTTCTTCTAAGTAGCTACGATAATTATTTTCGAATAATATCCCATCTACTTCTTCCCCGTACTCTTTAAACAAAATCGAAAATCGTGTATTTACGACTTCATCACGGTTTATTTCACCTTCTTCAAAAGCATCCCAAAGGCTTTTATTAATTTTTTTATACTGCGCTTCAACCTCGCTAGTTAAAGGAATCCCTTTCTCTTCAAAGAGCATACGTAACGCCACTTTCTCCGCCTTCTGAAAATCTAACAATGTATCATCTACATCAAATAGCAATGTTTTATATTTTTTCATAAACCCCTCACACTCTCTTTTCTACAAAAACAAATTTACATAAATCGTATCATTCTTCCTTGTAAAAATAATAGGAGATATCTCATACTACAAACAGGGGTGAAAATATGAAAATCAGTAAAAATGAGAAAGAAATTTATCAACACATGCAAATTCATCAATTCCATACTCTTTTTTCCTTTCATGTCTTACCATATGTAGAACTACATTCTTTTCAAAAGAAAGAGATGATATGTAAGGAGGGAGTCGACCTCCCTTATCTC
>NZ_JBFTMA010000039.1:0-14245 GCF_056396725.1 Bacillus sp. 05T31 | reverse complement strand
AGTAAAACTGATATCAGTTTTACTGCTTTTCCAATTATGAATTCAAGCATGAAACTTGCACTATCTACATAATCATATTGTTGTATGACATTTTGCAGGAGGCACAAATATGGAAAATAAATTTGCTGTTCAGCTTTATCTCGAGTTATTAAAGAAAACAATTTTATTTGAAATATGGCTAGAGTATGAGCCATATTTACCTGCTTCATTACATATTTCTAAGGAACTTCCATATGAACCAGTTACCGTACCACTTCCTTTATTCATTAAGCAATATGCTGAAAACCATAACTTGAAAATTGTGAAACCAGATGTTTTAAAAAGTGAACGTCAAGATGGGATGGATTGGCCAAGAGCAGCACACAGTATGATTGGCCGGGAACGAATGAATCAATTACATGAAGCACTAGAAACAGTTGTCCGTGAAAATATAGAAGGTGATTTTATTGAAACAGGTGTGTGGCGCGGGGGATCGTGCATTTTTATGAATGGTTTTTTACAGGCAAATAACATTACTGATCGTAATGTGTGGGTTGCAGATTCATTTGAAGGTTTGCCAACACCGAATTTAGAACACTATCCGAAAGATTACGGAGATTATTTACACTCTTTCGATTACTTACGCGTTTCTTTAGAACAAGTACAAGAGAATTTTAGAAAATATGATTTATTAAATGATCAAGTAAAATTTTTAAAAGGCTGGTTTAAAGATACTTTACCAACAGCACCAATAGAAAAAATTGCAATTGCACGCCTTGACGGTGATATGTACGAATCCACAATGGATGGTCTCGTGAACTTATACGATAAAGTTTCTAAGGGCGGCTATATTATTATTGATGACTATGGACTACCAGCTTGTGCAGAGGCCGTGACAGACTTTAGAAATCAAAGAAACTTAAAAGCTCCTATTACTAAAATTGATGTATTCGGGGTTTATTGGCGAAAAGAATAGGGCGAAACTTTATTCAGTTAGGGTTCCTCCATCTCACACTAATTATTAGCCTTCGCCAATAGCATGATAAATAAAAACAAAAGCTCCCATTACTATTTCCAGTTGTTCTAGGGAGCTTTTTACATATCGCAACAGTYCTAATATCGTTTCCCCTCCCACTATAAAATGTTAGCTGCATATTAAAAATGTTGGTTCCCTATTTACTACAAGGAAGGAGTGAAATTATGAGCGAGCTTGAAAAAAAAATCGCATTAATCCCACCTCCCGAACTCGTCCAATATGTAGGTGGCGACTTTCAAAAGGTTGGAAAAGAATTCATAAAGCATTTTATTCAAATTGGTAGTTTAAAATCCAATGAAACAGTGTTAGATGTAGGTTGTGGTGTCGGTCGAATGGCGGTTCCATTAATGAATTACTTAGGTGATGATGGAGCTTATTATGGATTTGATTTATTTAAAGATGGCATTACATGGTGCAAAAATAATATTTCAACTGCCCGTAGCAATTTCCATTTTGAACACGTTGATATATATAATCAATTCTACAACCCAGAAGGAAAAGAAGATGCTTCTCAATACAAATTTCCATATGAAGACGATTCATTCGATTTTATTTTTTTAACTTCTGTATTTACCCATCTTCTTCCGAAAGAATTAGAACATTACGTATCTGAGATTGTACGTGTTCTAAAAAAAGATGGGAGATGTTTTATTACCTTCTTTCTCATTAACCCTGAATCATCCTATTACTTAAATTCTGGGCTAAGTACATTAGGTTTTTATCATCAAATTGAAAATTGTTATGTTGTGAATAAAGATATTCCTAATTTCGCAGTTGCCTATCCTGAAGAAGATATCCGCACCTTATTAAATAAACATGGCTTAGAGGTAATTAATAAACCACATTATGGTTTATGGTGCGGCAGAAATGAGTATAYAAGTTATCAAGATATCGTTCTTACAAAAAAAGCTTCTGAAAGGTAGTTTCGTATGAATAATAAAAAAAAGTCACCTCTCGTTTCCATCCTTATTCCCACTTATAATCGACCACATTATTTCAAAATTGCTCTAGAAAGTGCATTAGCACAAACTTATCCAAACATTGAAATTATTATAGGAGACGATAGTACAAATGATGAAACAGAAATCTTAATAAATGAACAGTATTTACCTAATTATAAAAACATAACATACATTCGAAATACCACTACTTTAGGACAATTTCATAACGATCWTATGCTCTTAGAGAAATCTAATGGGGAGTATATAAATTTTTTAATGGACGATGATGTGTTTTATAATCATAAAATACAAAAAATGATGGCTTATTTTGAGCAAGACACAAATAAAAATCTCGCTCTTATAACTTCTTATCGAGTACGTATTGATGATCACGGGAATTTAATTGGAGATGCTCATCCAACACAAAGATTATATAGCGAAGACATTCAATTAAACGGAATATTTTTAGGCGACTGGATGTTAAAAGGTGGACATAACATTATCGGTGAGCCTACAACTATTCTGTTTAGAAAACAGTTACTCACTGAACCTTTCGGCACGCTAAAAGGAAGGCACTATTCTTGTAGTGTCGATATGGCATCATGGATTTCCTTACTTTCTAAAGGARACGCAKTATACATATCCGAACCTTTAAGCCAATTTCGCTACCATACTGGGCAACAAATACACAGCAAGCTCCTTGAAGGATCTGAGGATTTTACGCACCTCGTTATAACTTCAAAAGAATACGGATTTTTACAAGATAATACAGATTATAGACTAGGTCTAATTAGCGCTTATAAATGGTGTAAAGGTTCCTTAGAATATTATAGCCAGTTACCAAACCTCATTCCAGATGCACATGTACGTCTTTCCCATTGTTTGGACATAATTATAAAAGAGCTACATCATTAGTCTATTCTGCGAAAATAAAATGTGTGAGCTTTACGTGAATAATGCGTATAGTTCATACATTCTTTTTAAACTATGTGATGCACCAACTAAAACCCACTAATATAGAGAGCAGTAGAAAGGAATTCATACAGTGAAAGATCCGAACACTCAATATCAAATAGACTACATATTAATATTCATTTTATTTGCCATTGGGATTGTTAGCTGCTTTGCTATCGCAAGTGCACAAGCTTCTTTACCACCATTTTTACAAAACGTAAATTTTGTATTAAAACAAATCCAATGGTATGCCATTGGATTTATCGCCATTGGTGTTATTATGGTTATTGATTTCGATCGCTATAAACAAATTGCTTGGTATTTATATAGCTTTGCACTCATACTTCTAATTGGCCTAGAACTTCAAGTTCCTGGCGCCGTTACAATTAAAGGGGCTACCGCGTGGTACAGACTTCCAGGCATCGGAAACTTTCAGCCTTCTGAAATTATGAAATTATTTTTGATTATCGTCGTTGGACGAATTATAGCGAATCATAATGAAAAATACCTTTTTCGGACAACTCGTGAAGATTTCATTTTACTTTTAAAAATATTTGCAGCTAGTTTACCTCCACTACTTCTAATCGCAAAAGAACCTGATTTAGGAAACACAATGGTCATTTCAGCGATGCTTGCAACAATGGTTTTAGTTTCTGGTATACGTTGGCGCTTTATCCTCGGATTAACCTCCGGTATTTTCGCCATAGGCTCTACCTTAACATATATTTATTTCACGCATACAGAGTTCTTTAAAGAGCACATTCTAAAAGAATATCAATTAAATCGCTTCTATGGTTGGCTTGCACCTTATGAATATGACGCACAAGGATACCAATTAAGACAAGCATTTTTAGCTACTGGATCAGGAGAGATGCAAGGAAAAGGATGGGAAAATAGACAAGTATATTTTCCAGAGCCACATACAGATTTTATTTTTACAAATATCGCTGAACAATTCGGTTTTTTAGGAGCAAGTGTTATTATTTCATTTTTTTTCTTACTCATTTACCGAATGATCCATATCGCTTTAGAAAGCAATGAACCTTTCGGTAGTTATATTTGCGCTGGTACAATTGGAATGTTTACGTTCCAAGTATTCCAAAATATTGGGATGACAATTGGTTTACTCCCTATTACAGGAATAACGTTACCGCTTATGAGCTACGGCGGGAGTTCACTGCTCACATATATGGTTGCTATTGGATTTATTTTAAACGTACGCTCAAGAACTAAAATCTTTATGTTTAAATGAACCATATCGAAAAACGGTATGGTTTTTTTCTATGTCCATTTTAGATATACTAATGAAAAAATGAGCTGGAGGTTTAAATATGAAATATGACATTATAGGTGATATTCACGGATGCTTCCAAGAGTTTCAAGATTTAACAACGAAACTAGGGTATAGCTGGGATAGTGGTATCCCAATTCATAACGCAAAACGAAGGCTTGCATTCGTTGGTGATATTACAGACCGAGGTCCTCATTCATTACGGATGATTGAAATTGTATGGGAGCTCGTAATAAATAGAAAAGATGCTTATTATGCTCCAGGGAATCACTGTAATAAACTGTATCGTTTCTTCCTTGGACGTAATGTTACAATCGCTCATGGGCTCGAAACAACTGTTGCAGAATATGAAGCATTGTCTTCTAATAAGCAACAAATAATAAAAGAAAAATTCATTACTCTTTACGAACAATCACCGCTATATCACATACTGGATGAAAAAAAATTAACCGTCTGTCACGCTGGTATTCGGCAAGATTACATAGGAAGACAAGATAAAAAAGTACAAACCTTTGTATTATATGGTGATATTACAGGYGAAAAACACCCTGAYGGCTCACCTGTCCGCCGAGATTGGGCGAAAGAGTATAAGGGTGAAACATGGATTGTTTATGGACATACACCTGTCAATGAACCTCGCTTTGTGAATCATACAGTCAATATTGATACTGGTGCTGTATTTGGTGGTAAACTAACTGGACTACGTTACCCTGAGTTGGAGACCGTTTCTGTCCCTTCTTCCCTACCTTTTGTCCCTGAAAAGTTCCGCCCAATTTCATAAAGTGAAACTTTAATCAGTGGGGGTTTTGTTCATCCCCCACTGATTATTAGCCCGCACCAATCGGGATAAATACCTCTACGATTTGCAGAGGATCATGGTGTTTTCTAGACATATTCCACACTAAAACTAGATAAAGCAATTAAAAAAGATGCAATAAAGTGCATCTTTTTTTAATTGCACGGCATATACTGTCGCAGGAGGTGACGGAATGAAGAAAAAATCTTCTAAACAAAAAAGAAAATTCCACCCTTTATACCATCCCATGTATGGAATTAACAACTGGTGCAGTATTCGAGCTGCAGCTATAGAAGAAATAGAAGAACAAAAGTCATCAAAAAAAAGCAAACCGAGAGAAAAATATGTCTCTTTAGAAAATGCTGTTATGAGGCGAATTATAGATAGCAGGAAAATAAAAGAAAAACAAAAAAAGAAGCTCGCTTCTAATAATGATGAACCTGTGCTTAATTCGGAAAAGATACAAGAAAATATAAAAGAAAACATTCCTGCAGCAGTAAAGGAAAAAGTACAACCAGAAATTCCAGCTACTATTATAAATCAAGTAAAAAAAATAAAAGAAGCATTAATCTCGGGCAACGATGTACAAATAGAAGGATCCGCCCCTATTCAGGCTCCTGTACCTACACCTATAAAAAAAGAAAATAACAAAGGAGCTCGTCACGCATATAAAGAAGGACTTCACTCTAAAGCTGATGGAATCGCTTCACATGCAGAAGGGCTTCTTACACATGCAACGGGTCCCTTTTCTCATGCAGAAGGTTCAAAAACAAAGGCAACTGGACATAGTTCGCATAGCGAAGGAAGTGAAACGACAGCAGGCGGTCCTTATTCTCATGCGGAAGGAAAGCATGCAATTGCTTTGGGCGAAGCAGCACATGCAGAAGGAACCGCAACTATCGCTAACGGATTCTCATCTCATGCGGAAGGAAATCATACATCAACAGCTAATTTTGCAGGCAGCCATATTATGGGGAAATTTGGTACAGCAGAAGAAGCTTATTCCTGGTTTATCGCAAATGGGACAAATGACACTGATTATAATATAGGTGCCAAATGGCTTGCCCATAACGGAGAAATGTATATCGATGGTGCTTCTTACAATGCAGGTGGTACTGATTTTGCACAAATGTTTGAGGCAGCAGATCATAGCCCTATTGATATCGGCTATTTCATTACATTTAGTAGCGAAGAAAAAATTCGAAAAGCTACTTCAAATGATTCATTCATATTAGGAATATCTAGCGCTACCCCCGCTCTCATAGGAAATAGCGGTGCTTTAAGTTGGGCAAAGCGTTATAAAACAGATAGCTTCGGAAAACGCCAATATACACGTACTGATACGCAAGAAATACAGCCACTTTTAAATACAGAATGGGATCCAGCTTGCAAATATATATCGAGACGAAATCGCACCGAGTGGCTTCCTGTCGGATTAATTGGACAAATGTTAGTACGTGATGACGGCACTTGCGAAACACACGGATATTGTCGTCCAAATGATGACGGCATTGCCACGAAAGCTGAAAGTGGCTTTTTCGTTATAAAACGTACTGGTGAAAATCAAATTTTAATATTATTTCGCTAAAAAAAGGGAACAAAATTCTTTTTATGATAAGAATTTTGTTCCCTTTTAATTGTTATGTAAAGCGTATTGCATATCCTCTGGGATACTTACGGTAAAAGTCATTCCCTTTTCTAAAATAGGATGATAAAACGTCAAAGATGTACTATGCAGCGCTTGACGTTTTATCACATCTCTTCGGCCACCGTATAGATCATCCCCAAGTAGCGGATGTCCTATATATGCCATATGTACACGAATTTGATGTGTTCTTCCCGTCTCGAGCTCAAGCGCTACATGCGTCTTATCGGAAGAACTCTCCATCACTCTAAAATGAGTAACAGCTCTTTGACCATCTTCACAGACAGTTCGCTCGATAATACTATCCGMTTTTCGTCCGATTGGCGCGTCAATCGTTCCTACTTCTTCTAAAATAGTCCCATGAACGATTGCCTCATACGTTCGTTTCACCCCTTTTTGTTGATGCTGCTTCGATAAAAGGTGGTGAACGAATCTATTTTTCGCAATTAACATAAGCCCTGAAGTATCACGGTCTAACCTCGTCACAATGTGCACCGTACTTGCAAGATTTTGTTTATCATAATGATATAAAAGAGCGTTTGCAATACTTCCTGACGGGTGCTCCCTAGAAGGAATCGTCGACATATTTGCTTCTTTATTTATAACAAGAACCGCATCATCTTCATATACGATACATAAAGGGATCTCTTCCACTTCCATCCCTTCACTTCTTTCCTCCACYGGAAAAAAGATTTGTAACTCTTCACCAGCTTGTAACTTGTGACGAACACTTGTGTGTTGACCGTTTACTTCAATTGCTCCCCCGCGGAACTTTATATCCGTTAAAGCAGCTTTCGAAATCCCTTTTGTTTTCAAAAATTCTCTAACTAAAGTTCCCTCTTCAGCCAGCCCTATATCCCATTTCAATGTAAATCTGTTCAAATATATAAACCCTCTCTATTTATCTGCAACAAACGAGTCACGAACACGTTTCCAGAATGGGAACGGACGGAAACGAACAAATCGTACTTTCTCGTTTGCAACGCGATACTGAATTGATTTCACATCTTGATGAACCATCGTCAAATGATCCACGGTAATTTGCATGTTCATTCCTGCAGCCGGCTTTAAAACGCATGTATGATGCTTCGGCAGTACGAGCGGCGAACCTACCGTACGAAATACACGATTGTTGATAGATGCCATTTCTGCAATTTGAATCGCTTCAATAGAAGGGTGAATAATTGCTCCGCCAAGCGCCTTATTATAMGCGGTACTTCCTGAAGGAGTAGAAATACAAAGACCATCTCCGCGAAACGTTTCGAAATACTCTCCGCGTATTTCCACTTCTGTTACTAATGTACCTTCTGCACTTTTTACAGTCGCTTCATTCATCGCCAAATACTGCGACTCTTTACTACCATTCACATAGCGAATAATCACCTCTAAAAGTGGATATTCAACCACTTGGAACGGTGTTTTAGCGATTGCAATCACCAACTTCTCTACTTCCGTCGGTAACCAATCTGCATAGAAACCTAAATGCCCTGTATGTACACCAACAAATGCGGTTTCATCTAATCGATTATAGTAACGATGGAATGCATATAAAAGCGTTCCATCTCCCCCAACAGAAATTACAATATCAGGTTCCTTTTCATCCATTGTAAACCCAAAATCTAACAAGTATTCTTTCATCGTACTTGCTAGTGTATCTGATGATTGATCTCCCTTTGACATAATTGTAAATTTCATCGCCCAACACCCTTTAGTTTATGATTCAGAATCTTTCGTTTCCTGCTTTCGTGAAAAGACCTTTTGCGCTTCTTGAATTTCAAGACGAATGGAAGACATTTCTTCATCTAATAAAAACGCCGCTTCCGCTGCACGTTGTAAGCGTATTTTAATATCTTCAGGAAAACGTCCACTATATTTGTAATTTAAAGAATGCTCAATCGTTGCCCAAAAATTCATTGCTAACGTGCGAATTTGAATTTCAACTAACACTTTTTTCTCCCCCTGTATCGTTTGAACAGGATAACTAATGACAACGTGGTAAGAGCGATAGCCGCTATCTTTCTTTTGCGTTACATAATCACGTTCTTCTACAATGTCAAAATCATTTCGTTTTCGAAGATATTCTACAACAGGCTTAATCTCATCTACGAATTGACACATCATTCGAAGGCCCGCGATGTCCTGCATATCTTCTCTAATTCGGTCTAGCGGTACATTTCTCTTCTCCGCTTTATCAATAATACTTGCAACCGACTTTACCCTTCCTGTTACAAACTCAATTGGAGAATGCTCCGTTAACATTGCAAATTGAGTACGCATTCCTTTTAGTTTCACTTTCAGCTCCGCCACCGCTTGGTGATACGGTGCTAAAAATTCTTCCCAATTACGATTCATTTCAACCACCACCAAAATCAATCCATTTGCTTATAGAAACACTTTTTCTACAGCAGTTACTAGTTCTTCTCCGTAATTTGCATTACCTTCAATATTTTCAACTAAATATTCTACTTCTTCTTTTAATCCTTCTAATTCTATTTCAACATCATTCACGCGAATAAACATCGCTGTATCTTTATTCATCGCTTCATGCATTGCTTCCCAGCATGTATGCGGAATACTTACATAAATGAAAGATGATTCATTTTCTAAGATATATAAAAATGATAAATTGTCTGAGTCTACAAGTACGTGATTACGCGCACTTAACTCCTTTACCTCTATTTCAGTATTTTCCGCACAAAAAATAAGCGCATTCTCTCTCGTTTCTACGCTCTTAACTTGAATTTTATTTTGCATACTCGAACTCCTCCATCTCAACTTCCTGTCTTACTTAACAGTATTATTGTATCATAACATGGACGCAAACAAATAAAACATTGAACCAAATTTGCGAAAAAGCGATAATGTGGAAAGAATTATTTTTCAAAAGGAGCGCATACAATGACACAAGAAATTGAAATTGAATTTAAAAATATGGTTACAGAGGAAGAATTCCAAACATTATGCAAATCTTTTTCTATTGAAGCATTTACAAAACAAGTAAATCACTACTTTGAAACGCCTCACTTCTCTTTAAAAGATACGGGCTCTGCACTTCGTATTCGTCATAAAGATGGAACTTATACATTAACATTAAAACAACCTGCTGAAATTGGTTTATTAGAAACTCATCAGTCTGTAAAAGAAAAAGAAGCACAACTTATGATGGAAACAAACACAATCATTCAAGGAACTGTAATGGATCAGCTACACAAATTACAAATTCCCGTTTCCTCTTTAACTTATATGGGTAGTTTAACAACAGAAAGAGCTGAAATATTATTTGAAGGCGGAACGCTTGTCTTTGATCATAGTTTCTATTACAATCACGATGATTATGAAATTGAATACGAAGTGCAAGATGAAAAGACCGGTAAAGCAGCATTTATAAGGTTATTAAAGCAACATAACGTACCAGTTCGTCATACAAACAACAAAGTAAAACGCTTTTTCCTTGCCAAACAAAACGAAGAGCGCTAAAGTAAAATTTCCATCAGTGAAGAAGAGCTGTACTTACGGCTACATTTCACCTTTTTGAAAAGCAAAAGATTTATTAGCAACATATAGAATAAGCAAAGAATGTTATGAAGGCTGTTTAGTTGCTCTTCATAACATTCCATTGCTACAATAGATATACATTTCATGGAAAAAGGAGTTTATAAAGGATGAGCAAGCAACCGATGACACCATTTGAAGCAATTGGCGGTGAACAATGCATTGCAACATTAGTGGATACATTTTATTCCTATGTCAGTGAACACCCTGACTTATCTCCGATCTTCCCGGATGATTTAACAGAAACTGCTAGGAAGCAGAAACAATTTTTAACACAATATTTAGGTGGTCCTAATTTATACACTGAAGAACATGGGCATCCTATGCTAAGAGCACGCCATCTTCCGTTTGAGATTACTCCAAAACGCGCAGAAGCTTGGCTATCATGTATGGAGCAAGCAATGGATGATACAGGAGTGCACGGTCATATAAGAGAGTTTGTTTTYGAACGTTTAGCATTAACTGCTCAACATATGGTCAATACTCAAAATGAAACAGGTGAAGCGTAATGGATAAGCAGGAAGCAAAGCATATGAATATGCCTTCTCCTTYCACATGCGAGCATAARTCTGTAGAAGCATATTTATTTATTGATCCACTTTGTAAAGATTGCTGGGATATCGAGCCATTTATTATTAAACTATGGCTTGARTATGGGAAATACTTCTCTATTCGTCATATCGTAACAGGAAAAGTGGGCGGGACAAACGCTTCCTCACACAAATGGAATAAACCTGCTAATATTCGATTTGTGTGGGAAAAGACAACAAGTTTACAAGGTTTTTCATGTGATGGAAAAGTACATATGCAAGAG
The DNA here is from genome assembly GCF_056396725.1 of Bacillus sp. 05T31. NCBI lineage: Bacteria > Bacillati > Bacillota > Bacilli > Caryophanales > Bacillaceae > Bacillus > Bacillus sp. 05T31. Next base: position 3,237 of record NZ_JBFTMA010000039.1, on the reverse strand, counting down.
GCATCGTCAACACCRTATTTAGTTTCGATGGCAATTAAGGCGGCGGARTTGCAAGGCCGAAAAGCAGGTTCGAAGTTTTTGCGAAAACTCCAAGAATACATTTTTCTTGAAAATGTATCAAACCCTGACTGTGAATTATTGCTTACATGTGCTAAAGATAGCGGCATTGATGTAGAGGAATTTAAAAAAGACCTACACTCAGTTAGCGCAAAAAAAGCTTTCCAATGCGACCTGAAATTCACAAATGAGATGCATATTACAGAAATACCTTCCCTCCTATTTTTTCATGCAAATTCAGATGAGGAAGGTATTAAAATCGCAGGAATTTATTCCTATGATGTATACGTACAGCTATTAAAAGAACTTGTAAAATGCGAGATTGAGCCAGAACCATTACCTCCTTTAGAAGTATTACTAGAAGCAACACAATTTATTTCTTCAAAGGAAATCTCATTTATATATGACTGCCCTCARCAAGMAATAGAGCGCGAACTAAAAAAATTACAACTAAAACGAAAAGTACAAATGATTGAAGTGAAGTGCGAGCGTTATTGGAAATGGATAGCAAAAGAAAAAGACCYGGTGTAAACACCAGGTCTTYTTCTTTACGGCTTATAAAAATATTAAAGGGGATGGGAGAAATTTTCACGTTCAAACAAAGGGGTATATGTTTGTATGTGAATTCGTTCACGCTTATTATATTACAAGATTCGACGTCAGATGACAACCCCTTTTGTCGAATTTCACATTTTTGTCACATTCTAAACGTTTTCATTYTTGAATAAGCTATAAAAAAAGCAATTTAGGAGGTTTCCTTATGAAAAAATCTCATATTTTTCTTATCTTTCTATGTGTTATTGTTTCTTTTTTCTTGTATATCCTCTCTCTATTACAAGCTTTCCCTAAAATTATTGCCTTTCCTCTTTTATTCGGAGTTATCGTCATCGCTGTCTCTTATTTCAACTATAGAAAACGATTTAAAGGATTTTAATTACAAAAATCAACTGTAAAACTGCCTTCTAATTTAGAAAAAGTAAGGAAATCCTCCTTATTTTATCGACAAATATCGACAAAAWACATTTTCAAACAAAAAAGACGAGGATAAAATCCCTCGTCTTTTCTCATTACTTYTCTTCAAAYAATARCGCTTCTAATTCATTTAAYTTCTCTTCAAATACTTGWARTGCCTCTTTCACTGGTTCAGGAGATGCCATATCAACTCCTGCTTTTTTCAACACTTCAATTGGRTAATCRGAGCTTCCMGCTTTTAAGAATTCGTTAATGTAACGTTCTACTGCTGGTTGCCCTTCTTCTAAAATTTGTTTAGATAACGCAGTCGCTGCACTAAATCCTGTTGCGTATTGATATACGTAATAGTTGTAATAGAAGTGCGGAATACGAGACCATTCTAAACCGATTTCTTTATCGATTACTAAAGCATCCCCGAAATATTTCTTATTTAAATCGTAGTAGATCTCCGTTAACATATCTGGCGTAACCGCATGTCCTTCTTGTACTTTTTTATGAATGATATGCTCGAACTCTGCAAACATTGTTTGACGGAATACAGTACCACGGAATCCTTCTAAATAATGATTTAATAAATATAGACGCTCTTTTTTATCTTCTGTCGTTTTTAATAAATAATCATTTAGAAGCGCTTCATTACAAGTTGATGCTACCTCTGCAACGAAGATTGAATAATCACCGTATACGTGTGGCTGTGTCTTTCTTGTGTAATAACTATGCACCGAATGACCAAACTCATGAGCAAGTGTATATAAATTATTTACATTATCATGCCAGTTCATTAAAATATACGGATTTGTTCCGTATGCACCAGATGAATATGCTCCGCTTCGTTTGCCTTTATTCTCGTACACATCTACCCAGCGATTTTCATATGCTTCTTTTAAAATTTCAACATATTCATCACCAAGTACGTTTAAAGATTTTAATAACAGGTCTTGCGCTTCTTCATACTTCACATTCATTTTCACTTCTTGTACAAGTGGTGTATATAAATCGTACATATGAAGCTCATCAAGTCCTAGTGCACGCTTACGAATATCAATGTAACGGTGTAATAAATGTAAGTTGTCATTTACCGTTTCAACGAGTTGATCGTATACTGCTTCAGGAATATTATTATTRCTTAATGCTGCTTGGCGAGCAGAGTCATATTTACGAATACGTGCATTGAAATTATTACGTTTCACTGCCCCGCTTAACGTACTTGCAAATGTGTTCTTAAATTTCCCATACGTTTCAAATACAGCTTTGAATGCATCTTCGCGAACACGACGATCATCACTTTCTAAAAACTGAATGTAACGGCCATGTGTTATTTCTACCTCTTCTCCATCCTCACCTTTAATAGATGGGAATTTCAAATCCGCATTATTCAACATACCGAATGTATTACTTGATGCACTCATCACTTCAGATGCTTCTGCTAATAACGCTTCCTCTGCCTCAGATAATACGTGCGGGCGTTGACGTGTAATTTCTTCTAATGCATGCTCATATACACTTAGTTCTCGATTTTCTTGTAAGAATGTTTGCAATGTATCTTCTGAAATAGATAAAATTTCAGGTACGATATACGCTGTGCTACTAGATACTTGTGAGTATAAATTTGTTGCGCGATCATTCAGTGCTTGATACACAGAGTTTGTTGTATCTTGATCGTAACGCATATGTGCATATGTATATAGCTTACCTAATCGCATTGAAATTTCATCTTCATATTGCAATGCCTCAAGCAAATTGTCTGCAGAGTCGCCAAGCTTCCCTTTAAATTCAGTTAACTTTGGCAATAGCTCTTTAATAGCTTGGAATTCTTTTTCCCATTCTGCATCTGTTTGGAAAATATCTTCTAATCGCCATGTGCTTGCTTCTTCAATCTCATTGCGATCTGGTAATGTTTTTGCTTTATTTTGTTCAGACATTCTGTAAGCCCTCCTTTAAATATCTCTACTTAAGTACAATTCTGTTTTTCTTATGTAATTCCTTCACGTTCATTCTTTATTATATCCCCTTTTTCTTCTCTCATGTTGAACTTTGTCTCAAATAGAGATAGCGCATAAGTTAGGCAAATCTCATCATATTTCCTAACTTCCTCCTCCGCCTGTAACATAACTATATTCCTCATTTTTCGGTACGTATAAGTCCCTACTTTATGCAACACGCCTACAAAACATAAAAAAGTCATATATTCAGTAACCGCTACTTTCC
>NZ_JBFTMA010000038.1:0-14482 GCF_056396725.1 Bacillus sp. 05T31 | reverse complement strand
GCGGAAGTACAGGTTACAGAAGCGGAGAAAAACGTTTCTCGTTTAGCTGAATTAAAAGAGTTATTACGGAATTATATGATTTGGCACCAAAGGGTACGTCATAGTACAGGCACATTGGAATTGTACGAAACGCACATTGAAAATTACACAAAGGAATTGGAAGAGACATGGAACGAGGCTGGTGGAGTTTGTCCGCTATGCGAATCGCCGATGTCTTTTGAACATTCTCATTGAGGGGTGATTCGTGTTGGTAAATACAAAAGAAATTGATGAATACGTTAATACCGTTGGACGCTTAAATACAGCACTTTCTGAAGTGCGATCAACGTTAGCCGCGTTAGAAAGCGGGGAGGGTCAATTTGAAATTGACCTTCGTAGACATCATGTTTATCACAGTATTCACAAATTAAAAATGGYAAATCGTAAAGAACTGGATACGGTTATTCGCTATGTCATAATCGGCCACTTAAAAGATAAAGAGAAATTTGTGGAATCAGAGCTACAAAATTTACTATCAAAACAACCTGAAGGGGGAAATGAGTAATGGAATTAAAACAACGTATTGAAATTGCGAAAGCGAATTTAAAGAAAGCTGAAACGGCAAAGATTCAAGCAGAGGCTGAAAAATCGTCAGCCGAAAAGCAATTAACGGAAATCGCAGACCAAATGGTGCAATACGGGGTAACGCCTGAAACGATCCAGGACGAAATCAACAAACTTGATTCATCTGTAAAAGAAAACCTGGAGCATGTAGAACGACTCATCCCGCAGGTATAAGGAGGCTGTTCTTATGTACGAGCTTCTAAAAGCAAGAGCGGATATTCGTCAGGCAAGCGATAAATTGAAAATGAAAATTGGTCAACGTGACTTGTTAGTTAAGCAACAAAAAAGCGCGGAAGCGAGAAAAGCAAAAGCTGATGAGCAACTTGGAGAATTTGATTTAGTACAGATTCTTCTTCAAAAGACAAGTGATTATGCAAGGCAACAAGCAAAACGTCGTATTGAAGAAATTGTTACGTCAGCTCTTACAGTTGTATTCGATAAAGATTACAGATTCGAAATTGAAATAGCAGTAAAAGGTAATCAACCTGTAGCGGAATACTGGCTCCAGTCTGAAGATGTGCGAACACAATTAAAGCCACCTGATTATGATCGCGGTGGTGGTGTAGCAGACGTAGTTAGTTTAGCGCTCAGATTGGCCGTAGGAGAGATTAGCGGTGTAAGAGGTCCATTATTCTTGGATGAAGTCGGGAAAATGGTAAGTCAAGAATATGCACCGAATGTAGCATACTTCTTGAAAGAATACAGTGCTAAATTTAGCCGCCAAATTATTCTTATTACGCACAATACTCATTTAGCTGAGATAGGTGACGTAAGTCTTGGTGTGACTCAAAAACAAGGGAAAAGCATAGTAACTACTTTATAGAAAGGGAGATTTGGATATGTGTATGAAATGTGAAATTAAAAGCGCGTTAAAAGGTGCATTAACTAATGTTGCAGGTTTGAAAATTACTGAGGAGGTTATCGGGAAAGCGACAGAAGCTCAGTTAAAGGAATTGCAAGCTGCAGATGAAGCAGAGAAAACGATTAGAAAACAACTTCAAGCGGAATATAAAGCTGAGATTGCTCCTATTCGTGAAAAGTATATAAAACGAACTGAGGAATTATTAAAACCAGTTTTTGAGCGTCATGATGCTGCTTGTATAGAAATTCAAAATGCATTAGGTATCGAGGAAGACGACGATGTATCCATAGATCTCGGGACAGGTGAAGTTACTAAAGAAGTTATCAAGAAAAAAGAATCAAGTAACCTTCATTAATACAACACATCGTAGAAGGCAACATTACCTTAGACACAACGTTACGAAGAACACGAAAAAGCAGAGGTGAGAGTATGAAGTTTCTATATTTCGGTGATCCCCATATACGAGGTACAAACCCTCGTAATCGTAAGGATAACTATAAAGAGGCATTAATTGCGAAATTACGTGAGATTTTTGCATTAGCTAAGTATAAAGGCGTGACAGCAATTATTCAGCCTGGAGATACGTTTGATAGACCTGAGGTTACGACAAGCGTGTTACTAGAGTTTGCGAAGGTACTGAAAGAGAGTCCAGTTCCAATCTATACGACAGCTGGTAACCACGATATTTATGGATACAATCTTGCAACGTATGAACGGACAAGTCTTAGGGTACTGGAGTTAATTGTCCCACAGCTTACAGTCATTAATGATCCTGGACAAGCGCATATGTTTCATCAAGATGGGAATCACGTACAGCTAACATTTACACCGTACAGTGACCAAATTGATAAAGCTGGTTATGGTTATTCACCAGAAGTAATTGAAGATTATGAGTCAACAAAAATACACGTAGCACATGGAATGCTACTTGACCATGATCCACCTTTTGACCGGTACACAAAAGTACAAGATGTAAAAACAGAGGCGAATTTGGTTTTGTGTGGCCATGACCATACAGGCTTCGGTATTTATAACCGTTCTGATGGGAAAATATTTGCGAATATCGGTAGTATCACGCGTTTGTCGGCTTCAGAAGCTGAGATGAGTAGACCGATACAAGTACTTATTATCGATGTGAAGTCACCAGGTGTTTTTGATTTAGAACGCATACCACTTCAAAGTGCAAAGCCTGGTGAAGAAGTGCTTGACCGTAGCCGAATTGAAGCGGAAAAGAAGCGTGAATATGCAATGCAAGAGTTTGCTTCTCTAATTCAAACAGAAACAGGCGAAGATGTGCTGGTTGATATTAATACGATTGTCGAGAGTATTGCAAAAACAGAGTCTATCAATTCTGACGTGGTAGAAATAGCACTCACGAAAATCGCAGAAGCGAAGGAGGGATTACGAGTATGATCGTAAATAAACCACAGTTTGATGAGAACGAATTAGGCGAAGGTACGGCGGTACAGGTCACAAGTGGTAACCCATTTGGACGCCCTAACTATAGCAATAATAAGCATGATTGGAATGCTGTAGTAGTAGAGTTTTCGCCGCTGATGATAAGTGTAGCTGGTTACAACAAAGAGGAACATGATCGAGTAGAAACGATGAACATAACAATTGACTCAATTGTTAAGGAGCGCGTAACGCTTAAAAAGTTAGTAGTAGAACTACCAAAAACTCAATGTGAGGTGGGACCAGAAAATGACTGAATTAGATAATCAAATTCGTAGTTTGCAAGATGTACATGGGACAGAAAAGTTACTTGCAGCAGCAAAAGAAATCTTAGGTAAGAAAGTTCCGAGTGATTATGTACGAGTGTTAGATCCACTTGAATTACAAGCATCATTACAACAAATTGATGCTGCAGTACAGGATGTTCTTGAAAAAGGTAAGGCACGTGAAGAAGCTTATGGACAAAAAGCGGATTTAATTAAACAAAAGGTAAAGCTTAAAACAGCTGTAGAGCTAAAAGAAGCTGAAGCATTTATGCAAATTCAAGGTGAAGGTCGTAACCAATTCGCTTATGTAAATGATCAAAAAGTAGCTCTTACGAATGATACGTTACGTGATGCGTATCGCCAGCACTACAGCAAAGAAGAACGTCGACAGCTTACTGATGTTGAGCAGAAATTAGCTTCAATTGATATTAAAATTTATCAAACAAAAGATGCATGGGAAACAGCAAAAGAATCGGCAGATCTCGTAAAAGCAAAAGCCTATGTACAAGCAAATCTACTGAAGTTTTTGGCGTAGGAGGTTGCTATGGATCCAAAACAAACAGCACTGAGAAATAAACAACGTGAACGGCAGCAACGCGGAGATGATTTTCAAACAGAAATTAGAAGAAGCTGGAGGCATGTTCCTAAAGTATGGCGCATGAGGATAGCAGATGGTGCAGGTGCAACTCGTCCAGGTGATGAGATTGTACTAACACCCGAAGTAAACATATTAGCTGAAATGAAACGTACTGAGAGTAGTAGATTTTCACTAGATTATATGAGACCGAATCAGATTCTCGGATTACGAGATTTTGATCAAGTTATTGATAGAAATTTAGGTTTAGTGTTTATCAGTTTCTTAAATGATAGTAAAGGACTTGATGAGGCTTACGCCTTCAGACTCCTTACAGCTCTTATTCATATGAAAAAACGAGATGTGAATCATATAAAACTTGAAGAGTTTCAAAATCAGACGGTTCCTTGTGTACCACTTCCAAGACTTACATACCATGAACCTTCTTACGATCTATCGGGGGTGCTCACTTGCTACAAATCTTTGTAAAAAACAACATCCGAATAAGGGGTGCTAGTACACCCMTTAAAGCGGCAATTACTAAGGCACTAACATTTGATAATCCAGCATATGTGAAAGCAAAAAAACAACGTAGACAAACTTGGGGAATACCAACAAAGCTTGAGCTATTTGTTTATGACAGGGGCGATATTGTAACGCCTCGAGGCTTCCTGTCAAAGCTGGAAGAGGTGCTAAAAAGCTTAGGCTACGATCCAGATAAAGTTATTACGTCACAGGTTTCATATGGCCGAGATGTTAGTTTCGGAGAATGGAATGCTGGCTTTGTTTTAAAAGAAGACCAAACACCGATGGTTGAAGCGCTTATGCAAGAAAACGGGATAGGTGTTGCACCGGCTGGTTCAGGTAAAACAGTAATGGGGATGCGCTATATCTATGAAAAAGGAAAAGCGGCCCTATGGCTCACACACACTAAAGATTTAATGTATCAATCCGCAAAGCGAGCTAAGGCTACAATGCCTGGTATCGGTCGTATCGGTTTTTTCGGTGACGGTGTACATGATTGGGGAGACGGTAAATTAATCGTTGCTACAGTGCAAACCTTACAGCGGAATCCACAAATAATCGATGCACTAAATGATTTTATCGGGACAGTAGTAGTGGATGAATCCCATCATTTTCCGGCAATACAATTCATTGAAACGGCTGGGAAGCTAACAGCTGAAAATATGATTGGTCTGACAGCAACACCTTCTCGAAAAGATGGGCTAGAAATTTACATGTACAACGGTGTAGGCCCGAAAGTGTACGAGATTAGCAGAGACGGAATGTATGAAGCTGGGAGATTAATAAAGCCGACAGTGAGATTCGTATATACAGAGTTCAATTACGAAACGGMAAGTAACCGTAACGAGATTGATAGTGTAGATGCTGGTGGTGAGGATCTTGATTATACAGATTTAATACGTCACCTCATTTCAGATGAGAAACGAGCGAAGTTAGTTGCTGAAAGTATAGTGGCGCATTATCCATTAGGTCCGGCTATCGTGATTACAGAATCAGTTCGATATTGTTTCGTCTTACAACAACTCGTACAAAAATTATTGAAAGAACGTTACGGCGACACGTATTACGGGAAACCAATTAATACAACCGTAATACACGGGGGTATTAGTCGTTACACCTGGAGAAAAGCGAAAAATGAAAAACATGCACAGCAACTTATTGATAGTGGTCATGCAGTAGATAAGAAACAAGGTAAGTACGGTTGGCAGGTAAAGGTTGCTCAGTATTCAGAAAAAGAATTTCGTGAATGGCAAGTAACCAAACAACAACGCAAAAACATTTTAGAAGCTTGTGACCGAAAAGAAGTAGACATTTTATTTGCTACTCAGTTAGCGCGTGAAGGATTGGATATGCAGCATTTAGCAGTTGGCCACATGGTAATGCCTAAACGTGGTGACTCACGTGAGAGTAATAGTGGCTCATCAGTAGAGCAAGAAATTGGACGTATCATGCGTCCTGATCGGAACAATCCGGGTAAAGAAGCGTACTGGTTCGACTACGTTGACTACAACGTCGGGGTGTTTAAGGACCAATATCATAGCCGTAGGAAAGTATATAGCCGAATTGGATTGACGGTACCGAGAAAGCCGAAAACAGAACGTGATACAGTGGCTAGTTTCTTAAATGATATGCCTTGGTGAAAGGGGTGATAACGATGGAAAAGTACGAATATGTGGGTGCACTTTATGAAATCACAAAAATGATTGCTTCAGCGAAAGAGGTGAAGTAAGTGGATCAAATCGATAAAGAAAAGGCTGCAAAAGCCGTCGTGGCTATGGTCGGTAAAGTTTGGGGTGCTATAAAAACAATAGTTCAAAGTGTCGGTACGGAGGTAGTAACGGAAGTTAGGAAAATGCAGCCATTTTTAGAAGAAGTTCAACGACTTGAAACGAAACGTGCCAAGCGTAGAAGAAAAGTAACCTATCGAAAAAAGAAAAGCCAAGCGAAACGCAAAGCATGGAAAAAATACAGCCTATAAAGGCACGGGAGGAAACATTAATGACACAAGAAACAAAACAAAATGAAGTAGTAGTACAAAATAACGCGGTGGTGAAAACAAACAGCGGCAGCAATTATATTTCAGCTATTTTAGAAGAAACAAAGCAGGGGTTTGTTGAAGCAAATAACGGTCTTGATATGGATTTCGTCCGTATGGGCGAGTGGTTAACGGTTACTAAAAAAGGTAATTTTGTTGAGAAAGATGACGAAAACGTATCGTACGGTGACAACATCGATGTAGTAATCGGATACGGTGAACAACGTTGGTCTGTATGGGGATTAGAAGAATCACCTGAAGCTGGGCAATTAATTGTAGCTGAAAGAACAAAAGAAGAAGCGGAAGTTGTATTAAATCAGTGGTTAGCAGAGAACCCGCAAGCACAAGAACGATACGAGCTAGATGCTATTCAGCTTCGATACATGGCATCAGTAGTTCCTGTATCAACGTTAAGCCCGGACGATTTCCCTCGTATTTACTTAATGAGCTTCAGTCCAACAGACACAATCATGTTCGGCCGTTTTGCAATGAATGTATATACAGGGAAATATAAAGCTTTAGAAATTCCATCAAAACTTGGGGTAAACAGAATTGTTACTCGTCTTGTAACAGCTGAAAGAAAGAGCCGTACAAATGCTAGTAACCAATGGATCGGTATTGACTTCCAGCCTGTAGGTGTATTTAAACCAGAAGATTACGGAATTCAAGTAGAAGAAACAGAACAAGCAGAAAAAGCTTCAGAATAAATAAGGAGGGCGTCTACAAATGGCAAAAAAGAAAGATAAAACAAGTGAGTATCAATATGTAGACGCATGGTACAGCAATCAGAACGGTAGAAGCATTCCGTGGAAACGAATCCCTTCTTCTGAAGTGAAGCAATTTCAAACGGGAGAGGCATTCAATTTCAATTGCTTTGCTACAGTTCAACGATTTGCGAACGATACAAAAGTAAAGGGGGAGACATTTATTGCTCCCCTATATTTTGACCTTGACCATGCGGAAGATCCATCAGTCAGCCAAAAAGATGCGGTAAAACTGGTGGAGTTTTTTACAAAAGAAATGGACATTCGTGAATCGGATATGTGGGTTTACTTTTCTGGATCAAAAGGATTCCACATCTTAATAAGCTCCGATGCACTCGGTATTGAACCGAGAAACGACCTTCATAAAATCTTCAAACATATGGCTGGGTACTTAGTCCATCGCCTAGGACTCACGTCACTAGACCTTGTGGTGTATACAGAAAAGCGAATGATTCGTTTACCGAACAGTATGCATCAAAAAACAAACCTATTTAAAACAGAAATTAGTGTAAATGAATTAAACAAATTAACGCTGGAAGAAATTAAGGATTTAGCGAAATCACCAAGACATGCTGACGATCTACCTTATACGTCAGAAGAACGTAAAAAGGCAATGAAATACAGACCTCGTACGGGGTATTTACTAATAAATAAAACAGAAGAATATGAACAAGCTGCAGCAACGAGTGCTCGTAAGTACACGAAAGAAGAATTCCAGTTTAAGAAAGACAAACCACCGGCATGTGTAGTTGATATTTTAAACGGTGGCTGGAAAAAAGACGGTGACCGAAACCAAGCAACAGTACAGCTTGCTTGTTACTTTAAGGATGCAGGGTACACAAGGGAAGAAACGCTGAAAACACTGGAAGAATGGGTGCTTAAATTTACATCTGAGGATAACGAGTATGGTAAGCAACAACGTGTTGCAAATACGAGAAGTGTTATCGATGCGGTATACAGCGGTGATAATACATACAAATTTGGTTGCGCGTTTATTCGTTCACTACATGGCGAAAAGAAACCAGGAAGCAAAGATTATGAACGTGTAGCGTGTGCTGGTGATATGTGTCACTGCATTAAGAAAAATGCCGAAGAAGAGGAAAATGCGAAGCTACTTCRTTTAGCGGAGACAGGCAATGCAGATCTTACTGGAAAGCTTGTAAAAACTCGCGTCATGGTTGCAGGTAAAAAGCATACGCCTTACATCATTCCTAAAAACATTGAGTACCATTGTTGGGGTAGAGAAAGTTGTAAAAAGGTACATTGCCCTCTATATGACATTCATACGCATACGGGATATAAAGACTTAGGCGTAAGTGACCGAGAAGTTATCCAAATGACGGGTGTAGGTGACGATAATATAAAAGGTATTTTACGAGAAATATCAGGCATACCAAATTGCCCGAAATACAATACGGATATTTTAGAGAATATGAACGTGGAAGAGTTACTTGTAATCCCGATGGCTGAAGAAGATGACGAAAAGCAAGAGCAGCATAAAGGGAATTATGTACTACGAAAAGTGTACGCCGTAAATGGATTAAACGTAAGTGAAAACAAGTACTATGAGTTAACTGGTTATGTATACCCACATCCAAAGAATCAGGAGTCAACACTACTTGTTAAGAGTGCGGCACCGCTTCAGGATGTGGTTGAAAGCTTTGCATTAAATGAACAAGTGAAAGAGGACTTAGCAACGTTTCAGCCGGCGGATTATACAGCAGAATCGATTGAACAAAAACTAGGAGCTATTTGTAACGATTTAACGTACAACGTGACACATATTGTAGAACGTGATGAGACATTACTTGCAGTGTTATTAACTCTTCATAGTGTTTTACGCTTTAAGGTACCGTGGGATTTAAATCCGTTACGTGGTTGGTTGGAATTGAAAATTGTAGGTGACACAGGTACTGGTAAGTCAGCCCTCATTGAAAAAGTTATGAAATACGCAGCACTTGGAACACGGGTAAATGCGGAAAGTACTTCACGTACAGGTCTAACGTACAAGATGGAACAGTCAGGTGCACAAGGTGCATGGTACATCGTTTGGGGTGCGTGGCCACTTGCGGATAAAGAAATGATTTGGATCGATGAAGATACAGGTATTACGAAAGACGATTACGGTGAAATGACACTTGCTCGTTCTGACGGAAAGCTGGAAGTAAAACGAGCTGTAACAGCTGAAACACCTTGCCGTGTACGTGCCATTATGTCAGGGAACGTGCCGAAAGGAAAACGACTTGCTGATTATTCTCAAGGCGCGGAAAGTTTAAAAGATATTTTCAATAACGAGGATATAAGGCGCTTTGACTTTGCAGTCTTTATGAGAGCAAGCGATGTGGATCCTGAATTGTACAACCAAACCCTTGCTACGTATCCATCAATCATACAGAAGGATACTTTGAAAAATAACATCTTATACGCTTGGTCACGTAAACCGGAGGACGTGTTATTTACAGACGGTACGATTGATAAAGTACTGGAGGTTGCAACAGACCTTGCAAAAGTATACGGAAATGCGAATGATATACCACTTGTTTCTCCTTCTGATCAACGGAATAAAGTAGCGCGATTAGCAGTTGCACTTGCAGCTCTTACACATTCAGTTGATGAATCAGGGGAACGAATTCAAGTTTGGCCAGGACACGTTGAGTTTATTGGAGAGTATTTAAAAGCTTTATACAATGCTCCAGGTTGTGGTTTGAATTACTATGCTCGTTTGGCGATAAAAGAGGAAGAAATGACAGAAGAAAGATATCAGAAGTTTACGGCAGACCTTAAGAAAATCGATACGTTAACAGGTGACATGAAATTCTATGAGTTTATCAAGCTATTCGCTCAGCAGAAATACTTACGACTTGGTGATGTAGAGGCAATGCTTTCCATCGATAAAGAAGAAGCGAAAGCGATCGTAAATCAATTAGCGAAAATGAGGATGATCCTTTTAACGAGCGGTGGCTATCGAAAAACGCCACGCTTTAATGCATACATTTCCTATTGCATGAAAAAAGGGCTCTTTGATCATATAGAAGATGAGTACTACTAATTATATGGACAAGCTATATAAATATGACTGGAAGTGGAAATATGAAACTTGGAAGTTTATTCGGAAAACCGAAGACATTAGCAAGTAGCAAAAAAACGGTACCGGTAAAAGAATCAAAACTAGCGGTTGAAATGGAAAAAAAGAAGAAGCCAGGACAATTCGATATTGTTTGGCCAAAAGTAGAAGCGCAACAAGTGAAAGACTATCAAGCTATTCTTACAGCTGTAGATTTAAAGAAATACTTAGAACGCTGTGTACAAACAGGTATAGCCGGATTCGACTGGGAGACCGCAGCAAGTAAAGAAGTTAGAGTGCATTATAAAAAGGAGTTTGAAGATATAGAAGAAGCACGTACTACAGGTATTATCGACGATAAAGAAGCGGAAAGCAGAAGTGAGATTCTAGAAAAAGCGTATTTAAGAACACCACTGGATCCGTGGAAAGGTGAAATTTGTACGGTGTCACTGTCAGCAGCAGCACACCAATCACGTGTTGTCCCAATTTCGCATAAAGTTGGCCAAGTATTTGAACCAAGTATGGATAGAGATGAAGCTAGAAAAGTTGTACTAGATTTACTCGATGAGTACTTATTCAAAAATGAAAATGTACTAAAGATTGCGGTTAACTTATCTTTTGAAACGAAATACGCAGCGAAGTACGGTAAATACATTTTAGGAAAAGTAGCAGATCCATTGATTATGTGGGTACGGTGTTTACAAGTTGTAGCACCGCAAAAGATTAACAATCCGAAAAAGCCTACAAGCGGATGGGGGTTAAAGCCCGCTACGAAAGAGATTTTTGGTGTAACAATGAACGACTTTTCAGCTCTTTTAAAGAAATACAAGGTGGATTTCTTTGATGAAATTGATGCCAGTAAAGGTGAAGGACTACTTTACTCAGCTGAAGATGCGGATTACGCACTGCAGCATTACGAATATTGGTCTCAAATAGCTTCGCAAATTCCGCGATATGAGGAATGGCTCCATAAGATTGAAATGCCGTTCACACGTGTTATCGGTCTTATGGAATATTGGGGGATGAATTGGGATCCAAACCTTGCAACGCAAAAGAAACAAGAAGCAGAAATTATGCAAGAGCAAGCGGCTGAACGTATTAAACAAATCGCGAAAGAAACGTTCAATATTGATATAAATACCGGTAAATCAGGTAAAACGAACGAAGTGAAAAGCTTAATGTTTGATTACTTAAAAATACCGATTGCCAAATATGGAAAAACAGGCGCGAGTCTTGATCAAGAGGCGCTTATCGATATGGCATTTATGCTTGAAAACAAGCTGAACGATATTAACGAGGAAAAATACCTCGGCATTTCATTGCCTGAAAATTGGGAAAGTATTGATCCTGACAAGGACCCTACCTTAGATAAGTTAGAGCGTGGAGCAATTCGTATCGCAAAACGTGAACCGCATCCTTATAAAGAACAAGCGCTGGAAGTTATTGACCAGCTAAAGAAAATACAAAAATACACGACGTTACTTTCTTCACACATCATTGGACGTGAAAAGTACTTGAATTTCATGAGCGGACGAATTCATGCAGGGTACAGTCCATTTACGGAAACAGGACGTTTGAACAGTTTTAATCCGAATGGCCAGAATGTACCTAGACCTGATAACGATGAATTTGGTATCCGAAATTTCTTTGTACCTAAACCAGGAAAGATATTATTCTTCATTGACTTTTCAGGCTTTGAGCTTCGCTTAATGGCATGGAAATCAGGCGACGAAGTCATGACTGAATTGTTTAATACAGGCGGTGATATGCATCGCAGAACAGCATCTGTTATGACTGGAAAACCCGAAGATGAAATCGTAAAAAAAGAACGTACGGATGCAAAGGCGGGTAACTTCGGTATCTCTTATGGAGGTACTGAGCACGCGTTGCAGTTCACATTTAAAACAAAGTACTTAATTCGTAAAACGTTAGATGAATGTGCTCAGATTGTAAATGCCGTTAAAACAGCGTACAAACGTATACCTGAGTATCAGCGCAAAATTGTATTAGAAGCACGGGAACAAGGATATGTACAAACGATTTACGGATATATGCGATTACTACCTGGCATTAACAGCGCGAATAGGAGAGATCGTGGCTCAGCAGAAAGACAAGCAGCCAATACACCGGTACAAGGTAGCGCAGCTGACATTATGAAGAAAGTACAAAATGAAATTTACGAATCTATCGGTAAACAAGAAGGCGTACTTGCTCATGGTAGCGTTGATATGATTGCACAAATTCACGATGAAATCATTTTTGAAATAGATGATGATCCGGAAATTGTAGTTGCAGTAGAAAAACAAATTAAACAAGTTATGGAGCAACCTCCAGTACCAGGATTTCCAGTTCCGATTGAAGCAGAAGGAAGTGTAGGGTATCGATGGGGCGAGAAGATGAGTGTTGAGGCCTGGCTTAAACAAAGGGAGGAATAGCATGTGGGAAGAGGAGAGGGACCACGTAAATCGTCATTTACAAAGCGTCATGCAACAGCATTACCACGTGTAAAGCCAGCGAGAATTGTGGGAAGTATTGCTGGAGAACCGTACAACATGGTTTGGGTAGTAAGTTCATTAAGAAAGGATAAAAAGACGGGAGTAGTAGATCCAGTACCGCAGGATCCATATGCAGAGTCGTTATTCAAAAATTGTTTTAAAAAATGGAGGGGAGACGATGGACGAGAACTTGAATCGTCAACAACGTCGCACGGTTGAACGTGAGCGAAAGAAAACAAGGGAGCGGCAAAGCTTCCATCGCGGTGAAGTGCAACAAGTATCCCTTATGTCGTATAAAGACGGTCGAACATTAGCGTTAAGTGCAGTAAAAGAGGTGTTAGGTTTGGGTCCAGTACGTTTAGAACGTGTACAGAAACGTTTGGAAGAACTAGAAAACGAGAATTTCAATGAACTATTTTTAGAGCATTTAAGAAAATAAAAAGCTGTAGGAAGGATGTGCGATTGTGGGTGGTAGACAGCAAGGAAAGGGGTACGAAAATCGGAAAAGCGATCGGAAATTAGAAAAATTAAAACGTGAAATGGTTAAGCAAAAAAAGAAAATAGCAAAAGGTGAGCCACGAAAGGCGGTAGCGTACTTGAATAATTCGGAGCAACAGTTAAAAGATGTGATGCAAGAAAATCATGATCTGCAGTTAGAAGTTGATCTATACAAATCACAAGTGAAAGTGAAAGAAAATTACTCGAAACGTGTATTGAAAGAAAATAAAGAATTACGGGAACAGATTAAAAGTTTACGTAAAAAGTCTATTTCGTTATTTGTTTCTTATATGGTGGTAGCGTTCATTGTTAGTTTTCTAATTGCTAGATAAGAAGGGAAGCGATTGAGATGTCTGTGGTGAAAGACAATGAGTTTTGGAAAGAAGTGTATTACTACATGGAAAAGCATAATTGCTATAAGGATGAGGCTATAGAGGTCGTGGAGGCTCAGTTCAATAGTAAGAACGAGAAAAGAGTAAAAATTATTGAAGCCGTAAAAGAAAAATTGATTTGTGCAGGAATACCTGAAAAGGACTCATTAAAATTCGCAGAAACTGCACCCTTTGTTAATTCCTTAACTGGTGCCAGTGTAGAAAGAATGGTGAGAAGTTTTATAGATTTGTTTAAAAAAGGGGAGCGTGCAAATCAATGAATATTACTCATTTATTCCAGCTTCAAAAAGACCTTGATAACAAGATTGTGGAAAAACGTAGTTTACAAAACGTGCCCTTGTTTCAAGAAAAGAAATTATCATTTCGTGACGAGTTAAGTGAGTTACTTCATGTGTGGCGCGGTCATAAGTTTTGGAGTGAAAATAACAAGCCAATTACAAAAGGTGTACGTAACAAGGGTCAAATGATGGAAGAAGATAAGGAGTACTACAATCCGTTATTAGACGAATTTGTTGATGCACTTCACTTTGCTTTATCGATTGGATTAGAACGTGAATGGGATAAATATATCGATGCCTTTGTAGTACGTAATAGCAAAGGAAATACAAAAATAGAAATTATCGATGTGTTTAACGATTTATATGAAAATAAATTATGGACTGCGGCACATTACATGACCTTGATGAATGACTTGGCGTACTTAGGTGCAGCACTTGGATTTTCGGCTATTGATATTTATAACGCGTATATCGAAAAAAATAAAATCAATCATGATCGTCAGGCATCCGGGTACTAAAAGGAGGCGGAACGGTGGGGAAAGTTATTCTTTGGACAAAAGAAGAAATAGCGTATCTGGAGGATTACTGGGGGACATACAGCATTAAAAGTATTGCGAAGAAGTTAGATCGCACTGTAAATGCCATAAAACTAAAAGCAAGTCGTATAGGGT
>NZ_JBFTMA010000037.1:0-14659 GCF_056396725.1 Bacillus sp. 05T31 | reverse complement strand
TCTTCGTCTTGCCATACTTGGAAGTAATAATACATTACGTTCTCGTCTAACTTTAAATAATCCTCTACTGTCACTTCTTCTTCAAATAAAGAATAGAAATGAACAGGATGATTTTTAAACGCATAATACTTCTCATGCAGTGATTTAGCTCGGTGTAAAATCTTCGTTAAAATTACTTCTGCACTACGTGTTACCGGATGAAAATATACTTGCCAATACATTTGATAACGGCTCATAATATAATGCTCTACAGCATGCATACCACTATTTTTAATGACAACTTGATTACCGTACGGGCGCATGACACGCAGTATACGTTCCATATCAAAGTTCCCATACTTTACACCAGTAAAATATGCATCTCTTAATAAATAATCCATACGATCGGCATCAATTTGGCTCGAAATCATACTAATCGCTAATTTATTAGTAGATGTTTTCGCAATTACATCTGCTACCTTTTGCGGGAAATCCTTATCCACACGGCTTAACACACGATTAATTTCCGTATCACCAACGATAATCTTTTGCGTAAATTTCTCATGATCTAACGAAAATACTTTTTCAAACGAGTGAGAAAATGGGCCGTGACCGACATCATGAAGTAATGCCGCACATAAACATAACAATCTATCTTCAGCATTCCAATTTGGTCTGCCATCAAACACATCATCAATCATACGACGAATAATTTCATACACACCTAACGAATGAGTAAAGCGACTATGCTCTGCACCGTGAAATGTAAAAAATGTCGTTCCAAGCTGCTTAATACGGCGCAAGCGTTGAAATTCTTTCGTTCCGATTAAATCCCAAATAACGCGATCACGCACGTGCACATATTTATGTACTGGGTCTTTAAACACTTTTGTTTCGCTGAGTTTGTCGTTTAAATATACCACCTTCCGACATCCCCCTTTCTTTACTGCATTCTTACTATATATTATAAACGATATAGGAAAAAGAAAGAAATGAAAGACTATATTAATTCTCTTTAATAAAGAAAAATCACCTTTACCAAAGCAAAGGTGATTTTTCTTTATTTATTATTTTCCTAAAATGAACTCAGTAACTTCGTCTAGGATCATTTCTTTACCTAGTGGGAAGTATCCTTTGTTTACATCTTCATTACTGATTGTAAATACATGGTTGTTTTTAACAGCGTTCATATTTTTCCAAATTGATTCTTCTTGGAATTCTTTTAGACGCTGAGAACCGTCACYAGTTGTAAATACGAATAAGTAATCTGGGTTGTAATCAATTAAAGCTTCTTTTTGTATTTGTACTAACGGTTTATCAGTTGGTGTACCTTTAACTGCTGGTAATTTTAAGTCATTAAAGATTACGCTACCGTAACCGTAGTCACCGTATACACGGAATGCATTTGGATATGCAGCCATTTTCATGAATGTTGCATCGCCAGTTTTAGCAACGATTTTGTCATGTAATTTGCTTGCTTTTTCATCATACTTTTTGAACCATTCTTTTGTTTCTTTCTCTTTACCGAAGATTTGACCTACTTCTTCGAATTTTGGACGCCATTGGTCTAATGGAGTTTTTAACATAACTGTTGGTGCAATTTTAGATAATTGATCATAAATCTTTTCTTGACGATTGTTTACAATAATTAAATCTGGTTTTGCAGCAGCCACTGCTTCGATGTTAATTTTATCGCCCCACGCAGAACCAACCGGTTTTACATCTTTCAATTTCTTCTCAATATGTGAATCAATTTTTTCTTGTGTTGTATTTGCAGTAATAATCGGTTTCATACCGAAAATTAATAATTCTTCTGTTGAACCACTAAGGTCAGCAATTTTCTTTGGATTTGCAGGAATTTTAATTTCCCCTTTTGCGTGTTGTACAGTGCGCTCTTCAGTTTTCGCATCTGCTTTCTTTTCTTCTTCTTTGTTAGAACAAGCTGCAAATAGTACAGAAGTAACAACTAGTACCATTGCTAATAGTGCCATTTTAAAATTCTTCATATTCCGACTCCTTCTAGCTGTATTTCTCTTATAATTTGCATGTAACTATAAGAAACGAAACAACATTTAATTAATATATTTTTATTAATTGTTGTTTATAACCCGTTCTAACGGGCGTTCAACTTCCCATCCGCGGGTAAGAAGCTCAACGTCCATTAGAACTCCCCCTCTCACCTCTTTAAGAGGGGGAAATTCTATTAATTATGCTTTTTTACGCAATTGATTATTAATCATCGCTAAATCGTATGTTAAACAAATTGGTTTACARTTTACTGGACATGGAACGATTTGCGCTTCAATCTCAAATACGTTACGAAGTGTTTCACTCGTCATAACTTCATCTGGCGTTCCTTGTTTCATTAACTTACCTGCTTTTAATGCAATCATATGATCAGAGAAACGAGAAGCATGATTTAAATCGTGAATAACCATAACAATCGTTCTGCCTTCTTCTTTGTTTAACTTCTTCAGTAAGTTTAATACCTCAAGTTGATGAGCCATATCTAAGTATGTTGTTGGTTCATCTAACACAAGTAAATCTGTTCCTTGTGCAAGAGCCATCGCAATCCATACACGTTGACGTTGACCACCTGATAAAGCTTCTGCTGGACGATTTGCGAATTCTGTCATCCCCGTCACTTCAAGTGCCCAATGAATGTAGCGATAATCCTCTTCTTTCAATGTTCCAAATCCTTTTTGATGAGGAAAACGTCCATATGAAACAAGTTCAAACACAGTAAGGCCTGTTGGCACTTCTGCAGTTTGTGGTAAAATCGCCATTTTCTTTGCGATTTCTTTCGTTGGCTGTTTCTCAATTGCTTTTCCATCAAGATAAACAGTACCTCGTTTTGCTTTCAAAATACGAGAAGCCGTTTTTAATAATGTGGATTTCCCACAACCATTTGGTCCAATAATCGTTGTAATTTGTCCTTCCGGAATTTCAACTGTTAATCCATCTATAATTAACCCTTCATTATACCCAACAGATACCGCATCAACTGCTAAAGTTGCCATACAAAAAGCCTCCCTTTATTTTGTCCTCATAAGTAAATATATGAAATATGGTGCACCAATTACAGAAATAACAAGACCGACCGGTATTTCTGAAGTTGGTAACACACTTCTTGAAATTACATCTGCAAATAAAAGCAAGAACGTTCCTATCAATGCAGCCGTTGGTAACATAATTTGATGTTTACCACCAACGAGGCGTCTCGCTAAATGCGGAGCCATTAAACCGATAAAACCAATGCCTCCCGCCACCGCAACAGATGCACCAGCTAAACAAACTGCAATAAATAATAATTTACGTCTTTCCTTTTCTACGTTTACACCAAGGCCAACTGCTGTAGAGTCGCCTAAATTCATTACATTTAATATGTGCGCTTTACTAATGGCAAGTGGTAAGAAAATAATCATCCATGGGAGTACACTTAGTACGAACTTCCAATCTGTTCCCCATAAACTTCCTGCCAACCAAATCGTTGCAAAACGGAAGTCGTTAGATGTCATCTTCATAGAGAAAATTAAACTAACCGCACCAAATCCGGCTGCAACAGCGATACCAACAAGAATTAATCGAGTTGATGAAACGCCGTCTTTCCATGCTAGTAAATAAATAATAACCGCTGCTAATATCGCACCAACTAGCGCGAAGAATGGAAGGATAAATACAGATAAAAATGTACCAGTTCCAACTTTTCCAAAGAAAAAGTAGACGAATACAACAACTGTTAATCCCGCTCCGGCGTTAATACCGATAATACCTGGATCAGCAAGCGGGTTTCGTGATAGCCCTTGCAAAATTGCACCTGACATAGCTAATGCAGAACCAACTAATATAGCAATAACCATACGCGGCATACGAAATTCAAATAAAATAACAGATTGATCTTCTGCACCTAATCCAACTAGTGACTTTAATACATCTATTGGAGGAATTTTAAATGTTCCTGTATTTAAACTTATTAAAAATACACCAACAATTAATCCTACTAAAATCGTTAAAATAGAAACGTTCTTTTTTGTTAAGACGCTCGTCCTCACATCTTTCCTCTCCCTTCATTACGTGCTAAGTAGAGGAAGAATGGCACCCCAATTAGCGCTGTAATTGCTCCAATTGGCGTTTCAAATGGTGGATTAATAACGCGAGATAACATATCTGCACATTCAATTAGCAATCCACCTAAGACCGCAGAACATGGAATAACCCATCTATAATCTGAGCCTACAAGGAAACGAGTCATATGCGGAATTACAAGTCCAACAAATCCAACTGATCCTGCCATAGAAACCGCAGAACCTGTTAATACAAGAACAAGTACTGTTCCGATAAATTTAATTAATGTCGTATTTTGACCAAGTCCAATCGCAATTTCTTCACCAAAGCTTAAAATTGTGATATATCTCGACATCATAATTGCTATAAYGAGACAAACAAGACCAATCGGTACTAACATATTAATACTTTGCCATTTCACTCCGGCAACACCGCCTGCATTCCACATACTTACCTCTTGGGCAAGGTTGAAATACAATGCAATTCCAGATGAAATTGCCCCTAATAAAGCACTAATTGCTGCACCTGCTAAAGCTAATTTTACAGGCGTTAATCCACCTGGTGAAGAAGACCCAATACCATATACAATGCTCGCTCCAAACGCAGCTCCAATAAAAGATGCGATAACAAACATTAAATAAGGTGAATTAGGGAAGAATGCATACATAATTGCAATTCCGAATACAGCACCATCTGTAATCCCCATTAACGATGGAGATGCAAGTGGATTTCGTGTCATACCTTGCATAATTGCACCTGATACCGCTAAAAAAGCACCTGCAACTACGCCCCCTATTGCTCTAGGCATGCGAAGTTCTTGAATTACGTTATGGTGCGTTATGGAACCATCAAACTGAAATACAGCTTGCCAAACGGTCTTTAAACTAATATCTGCTGCACCAAACGAAATAGAAACTGCCATACTTAAAGCTAACAAAATTGTGCCTGCTATTAAAATAATAGAAGCAACGAGTGGTCTGCTCTTAATCTCTTTAACATTCACATCTTGCTGTTCTATACTCCTTGCGCTCGCTTCCATCCCTCAACCATCCTAACCAACAACATATATTTAATAAAATGAAATTTATTCTCAAATAATAATAAAAAAATTAGGTGAATTGACTTTTTTATGATAATGATTATCAGAATCAGACACTTTCTATTCTACCTACCACGTCAAAAGACTGTCAACCATTATTTTGAAATACGAATTCATACAAAACGCTATCTTATGGACATAAAAAAAGAAGAGTAATCTGTTCACTCTTCTTTTTCTTACTTATTTAATTTTGCTTCAATTTTTACAATTAATTCGTCTTCTGTTGGAGCCGCAACTGGACGATTATTTACAAACGCGAATGATTTTTTACGACCAGGGCCACAGTAAGACTGACATGCAACCTCAATCGTTGCACATGAATCTACTTTTTTTAACTTCGGAATCAACGTTTTAACGTTCGTTGCCTGACAATCATCACACACGCGAAATTCGTTTCCCATTATATATAACACTTCCTCTATTTTAAACTTTTCACAAGTACATTTAAAAATAAACACTAAATGGTATTTTACCGCTCTTTGAAGCTTGTTGCAAGTCTCCGGGCGTAGCTCTATTCCTATATAAAGCTACCTATTTTTTATATTTTCTCCTTCAAAAGCTTTCATCATTCATAGCCACATTTCTTCTCTTCATTGAAATCTACCATATTTTTAAAAGCTTTGTATAAAAGCTCATTTTTTTGCCCATTATAAAAATAGGAAGTTCATAAAAAGAAAGGGAGTTGAATCTATGAAAGTAAGACAAGATGCTTGGACAGACGAGGACGATTTATTACTTGCTGAAACGGTGCTTCGCCATGTTCGAGAAGGAAGTACTCAATTAAATGCTTTTGAAGAAGTAGGAGATCAGTTAAATCGCACATCTGCTGCTTGTGGTTTCCGCTGGAATGCTGTTGTTCGCTATAGCTATGAACAAGCTCTTCAACTAGCAAAAAAACATCGTAAAGATAAAATGCGTGCTGCGGGCGGTGAACAGACAAAAAAACGTTTGCTTTACACACCACCAGCTTCAGCGGCGGCGATAACTGATTATGAAGAACACGTACCGTATGAAACAGCTGTTCAATATACAGAAGCTACTCCATATCAAAAGCCGACTGTCCCTGCTCCAAAAAGCTCAATAACAATGCAAGATGTTATTTACTTTTTACAAACAGTTGGATCTTCAAATATAAAAGTAACAGCTCTTGAAAACGAGAATACGAGATTGAAACAAGAAATTAAAGCGCAAATCCTGCGAAATGAAGAACTAGAAAAGAAACTAGAAAAATTAGAACAACAATCTCATACTGTACAAGAGGATTACGAAACACTTATGAATATTATGAACCGTGCTCGTAAATTAGCAGTAATGGATGATGAGGAACGCTCACAAACATCTTTCCGCATGGATCGAAACGGTAACTTAGAAAAAATTGCAGAATAAAAAGGATGCATGCAATGCATCCTTTTTATTCTTTCACCTCTAAACTTCCCTTTATATATGAGAAAACCCCTTTCTACATTTTTTGCTATAATAGAGATTGTCATTTTAAAAATAAGGGGTTAGTTATATGAGCAATTCCCGTTCGATTTTATCTCAGCCAGAGTGGCGTATTGTAGATCAGTCTAGTTTAGGACCAACTTTCCATGCACTTCAGTCATTCGCAATGGATGACACGTTATGCACAAGTATTGGAAATGGTCTATCCGCTGCAACAATGCGCTCTTGGGTTCATCACAATACAATTGTTCTTGGCATTCAAGATTCACGCCTACCACATTTAGAAGAAGGTATTTCCTTTTTAAAGGAAAACGACTTCAATGTTATCGTTCGTAATTCTGGTGGACTTGCTGTCGTACTTGATGAAGGTGTTTTAAACGTATCACTTTTATTCCAAGAAACAGAAAAGGGTATCGATATCGACCTTGGATACGATACGATGTGGCATTTAATTAAGGAAATGTTAAAAGATTACGATGTTACTATCGAAGCAAAAGAAATTGTTGGTTCTTATTGTCCTGGTAGCTACGATTTGAGCATTCGCGATCAAAAATTTGCTGGTATTTCTCAGCGTCGCATTCGCGGAGGCGTTGCTGTACAAATTTACTTATGTGCGACAGGAAGCGGATCTGAGCGTGCCGCACTCGTTCGTGATTTTTACAACGTAGCAATTCAAGGCGAAGAAACAAGATTTACGTATCCTGAAATTGTACCGAGTACGATGGCTTCACTATCTGAATTACTTGGCGAAACAATTACAGTGCAAGATTTAATGATGCGCCTTTTAAAAACGTTGCAACAATTCACTCCAAAGTTAACATCATCTCAGCTAACAGTAGATGAAGTTCCTTTATATGAGACGAATTTACAACGTATTATTGACCGTAATAATAAGGCACTTGGTTTAGAAAAATAGAAATCAAAAAGACCACCCTCATTTCAAAAGAAATAGGATGGTCTTTTTTCATATTAATTCGTTATAGAATTAAAGTGCTTGAGCTGCTGTAATTAAAGCTAACTTGTACACTTCTTCTTCGTTACATCCACGAGACAGATCATTTACAGGCATATTTAAACCTTGTAAGATTGGTCCTACTGCTTCGAAGTTACCTAAGCGTTGAGCGATTTTGTAGCCGATATTACCAGCTTCTAAGCTTGGGAATACGAATACGTTAGCATCACCTTTAATTGTAGAACCTGGAGCTTTCTTCTCAGCTACAGATGGTACGAATGCAGCATCGAATTGGAATTCTCCATCTAAAGTTAATTCAGGAGCCATTTCTTTTGCAATGCGAGTTGCTTCTACAACTTTTTCTGTTTCTGGAGATTTCGCAGAACCTTTTGTAGAGAAGCTTAACATAGCAACGCGTGGGTCAATACCGAATAGTTCAGCAGTTTTCGCACTTTCGATACCAATTTCAGCTAAATCTTGGCTGTTTGGTGCAATGTTAATTGCGCAATCAGCGAATACATACTTCTCTTCTTCACGTACCATGATGAATACGCCTGAAGTTTTTGTAACGCCTGGTTTTGTTTTAATAATTTGAAGTGCTGGACGAACTGTATCAGCTGTAGAGTGAGCTGCACCACTTACTAAACCTTGTGCTTTGCCCATGTATACAAGCATCGTACCGAAGTAGTTTTCGTCTTTAAGAATTTTGCGAGCATCTTCTTCTGTTGCTTTACCTTTACGGCGTTCAACGAAAGATGCTACCATTGCATCCATTTCTTCGTATGTAGCTGGRTCATAAATATCAACGCCTGCTAATGTTAAGTTCATGCTAGCWGCTTTTGCGCTAATTTCTTCTTTATTACCAACTAAAATTGGTTTTACTAACTCTTCTTTTGCTAAACGCTCTGCAGCGCCTAAAATTCTTTCATCAGTTCCTTCAGGAAGTACGATAGAAATGCCTTTTCCTTGAACTTTTTCTTTTACTGCTGTAAATAAATTGCTCACGAATAAACCCTCCTACAAATGTTAAAAACTCTACCTTTAAGAATACTTCTTTTCAGCTATATTTTAAACTTATAGCTCCCAAAAAATAGATAAAATGAAAATGATTATATTTTCATAAAATTMAGCCGAGAAATAATGCCTACTTAAGCCTTATTTTCTCCCGTTTTCCAGTAAATATAAATGTGACAGTTTTATGCGCCGAAACTTTATGTAGATGTTTTTAATCCTATATATGCTATAGTTAACGTGTAAAATATCATTAACTGAGGTGAATAGAATGAGTGAAGCAACAACAACGTTAGATGGCTGGTATTGTTTACATGATTTACGTTCTATTGATTGGGCAGCATGGAAAACATTATCTAGTGACGAACGCGGACAAGCAGTGTCTGAATTTTTAAATGTCGTTGAAAAATGGAACGAAGTAGCTACTGCAAAAAAAGGCAGTCATGCAATGTATACAGTTGTTGGTCAAAAAGCTGATATTATGCTTATGATCTTACGTCCAACAATGGAAGAGTTAAATGAAATCGAAACAGAATTAAATAAAACAACATTAGCTGAATATTTAGTTCCTGCATATTCTTACGTATCTGTTGTTGAACTAAGCAACTATCTTCCAGCTGATGAAGATCCATACCAGAACCCACAAGTCTTAGCTCGCTTATATCCTGAGTTACCAAAAGCAAATCACATTTGCTTCTATCCAATGGATAAGCGTCRCCAAGGTAATGATAACTGGTATATGCTTCCTATGGATGAACGTAAGAAACTTATGTACAGTCATAGCAAAATCGGTCGCCAATACGCAGGGAAAGTACGCCAAGTAATTTCAGGATCAGTCGGATTCGACGATTTCGAGTGGGGCGTAACATTATTCGCTGACGATGTTCTTCAATTTAAGAAGCTTATATATGAAATGCGCTTCGATGAAGTAAGTGCCCGTTACGGTGAATTCGGTACATTCTTCGTTGGGAACATTTTACCAGACGAAAAAGTAGAGAATTTTTTACACATATAATAATGAAAAAGGAACGAATTTCGTTCCTTTTTTTATTATCCTCTATATTTACCCACAAAAAACTTCTTTTCTCTGCAAATTTGAACAAAAATCGACAAATTCTTTTCAATTCCCTTACAAAATTGTAACCTTTCTATATCCAAATTTATGCTAAAATGGTACGAGCTATATGCTAATAACGATGCGAAGGTGATAATGTATATGAAGAAAATCTTGTCTATTTTACTAGTGTCTCTATTGTCAATTTCTTCCTTAGGAGTAACAACATCCCATGCAGAAGAAAAAATACATATAGAGGCAGCTGCTGCACTGCTATTTGATGCGGATACAGGAAAAATACTGCATGAACAAAATCCAGATGAATTACTAGCTATCGCTAGTATGTCAAAATTAATTGTTATTTATGCCGTATTAGAAGCAATTAAAGAAGGAAAAATCACTTGGGATACGAAAGTAACTATTTCTGATTACGCTTATGAAGTTTCACGTAATAATGAATTCTCTAACGTGCCGTTCGAAAAAGGACGTCAATATACTGTAAGAGAATTATACCATTCTATCGTTATCTTCTCTGCAAATGGATCTAGTATTGCTTTAGCAGAATTACTTGCAGGAAGTGAAAAGAACTTCTTAAATCTCGCAAATGAACATGCGAAAAAACTAGGGTTAAAGAAATATAAATTTGTAAACGCTACTGGGTTAAATAACGCTGATTTAAAAGGAAAACATCCTGAAGGAACTGATCCGAATGGAGAAAACTCCATGTCAGCTCGCGATATGGGTATTCTTTCAAAAACAATTATTACAAAGTATCCAGAAATGCTAGAGGATACAAAACAAAGATTTAGAAACTTCCCAGATAATCATCCAAAACCAATTCGTATGGAAAATTGGAACTGGATGTTACCAGGTGCTGCTTTCTCTTATGAAGGAGCAGATGGTTTAAAAACAGGAAGTTCCGATACAGCTGGGTATGGTTTTACCATTACAGCAAAACGCGGTGATTTACGTCTTATATCTGTTATTATTAAAACGAAATCAATGGACGAACGTTTCACAGAATCTCGCGCATTAATTGAATATGGATTTAATAACTTCGAAAAACAGAAATTAAAAATAGATAAAAACAACAAAATTTCTGTAGTAAAAGGAAAAGAAGACTACGTAACAGTTGCACCAGAAAAAGAAGTGACAGTAGTTACTGCAAAAGGTAGCAAATCACCTTACAAAATTTCTACTGAAGCAGATAAATCACTTGCTGAAGATGAGCATTTAGTTGCTCCTATTAAGAAAGATGCAAAGGTAGGTTCAATCGTCTTAGAACCATCTGATAAATATGGTTTCTTAGACGGAAATAAAAGTATAAAAGTTACTGCAAAAACGACTGAAGAAGTAGAAAAAGCAAATTGGTTCGTATTAACAATGCGTTCAATTGGCGATTTCTTCTCAAATTTATGGTCTAAAGTATTTTAATGATGAAAAGCTAGCTCACGCTAGCTTTTTTTATTTTCCCCTCTAAATGTAAAACTTCGTTTGGTTGTCATATCTGCGTCCTTTTTCTCATACGTATGAACTAGTAATTGTTCCACACTTCATCTAAGAAAAACCTCTTTCCAAAGGGTATTCCAAAAAGAGAGGTGACACATAATGGGTGTTATCGCACATACAGAAGAAGATGTAAAGTTATTAGCTAGACTCATGCGTGCTGAAGCTGAAGGAGAAGGACAACAAGGCATGCTAATGGTTGGAAATGTCGGTGTAAATCGTGTCCGCGGAAATTGTTTAGATTTTAAAAAAGTACGGAACTTACGTCAGATGGTTTATCAAAATCCTGGTGGTTTTGAAGCTACTCAAAAAGGGTATTTTTATCAACGAGCAAGAGAACAAGATATTGCCTTAGCCCGTCGAACAATTCAAGGGCAACGTTTTTGGCCTGCAAATTTCGCTTTATGGTTTTTTAGACCTGAAGGTCCTTGCCCACCAACTTGGTATRACCARCAAAACTCTGGACGTTTTAAAAAGCACTGCTTCTTCCAACCAWCYGSSGRGGATTGYCCWAGCRTATATTAAGGAATGAAAAYGAGGAGGGATTTTTGAATGRCACAGCAACAAAAYCCRTACTAYGGAACAGGTTTCTATCAACCATCTGGAACTTATGTACAACCGCAACAAATGACCGCGCAGCAACAACAACAGCAACAAGCGATGCAACAACAAGCTGCTCAGGCTCAACTTGCAGTTTCTCAAGGTATGTTGCCACTAGAGCAATCGTATATTGAAAATATCCTTCGTTTAAACAAAGGTAAGCAGGCTACAGTTGTAATGACTTATGAACGTGGTAGCTCGCTTGGCACACAATCTTATACAGGGATTATCGAGGCAGCCGGCCGTGATCATATCGTTATTAGTGAACCGAAATCTGGAAAACGATTTTTACTACTAATGATTTACTTAGATTATGTAGAATTCCCAGGAGAAATTACGTATTTACCTGGTCAACAAGCAACTTATGCTCCAAGACCATAAAAAAAAGCTGGCAAATGCCAGCTTTTGTTTTTTATAACCCTTTTACAACTGCAGTTCCGACTAAAATCCACGCCACAATAAACGCTACACCACCAAGAGGTGTAATTGGGCCAAAGAATTTAATACCTGTTGTACTTAATGCATAAAGACTGCCTGAGAACATAATAATCCCAGCTACCATAAGCCAACCTGCAGTGCTTAAAAGTGATGATTGCATTTTGTCCATTAATAGAGCAACTACAAATAAGCCACCTGCATGAAACATTTGATATGTAACGCCCGTCTTCCATACTTCTAACATTTTTGCAGAAATTTTATTTTCTAAACCATGTGCTCCAAAAGCCCCTAATGCAACAGATAATCCTGCTGCAATACAACCTAGTAAAAAGAAAATTTTCATCTTAATTCCCCTTTTTATTTTTATCATAAGCAATTTTCACATATAATCCAAACGATTTAATCCTTAAAAATCAAATAAAGAATTACCATTTGCACCTTCTTCTTTTATATACACAGGTTCTCCAGAAACTGGCATAACCGGTTGAGCTGTTGTTATAGGCTGAGATCCGATTATTTGTGATTGAACTTGTGGTTCTCTATACGTAGAAGGCTCAACTTGTTCATCTAATAATAAATCACATAATGCACGCACAACTAATAAATGCTCTTTTGATTTTTGTCCTTCACTACTTTTTGCCTTTGCAATTTCATTCGCCATTTTATTTAAAACCTTATCGCTAGATACTTGCATTCCTTGTCACCTCTTACTTTGTAGTTCTTTCTCAAATTGCCCCAGTTTCTCCACTGAACCAAATACTATTATCATATCATGTTCTTGCAGTTTTTCCTGCCCCGTTGGATTATGGATAATATCTCCACCTCTTAAAATCGCTAAAATTGTTACATCAAATTGATTTCTCACATTACTCTCTAGTAACGATTTACTGACTAAGATAGAATCTTTACCAACTTGGATCTCTTCAATTACAAATGATTGCTCTATTCCATACAATACTGTATCAATATAATGAACTGTTAACGGATTAGCAATACCTTTTGCTATATGAATTCCTGCCATACTAGATGGATTAATAACTTTATTTGCACCAGCGCGCCGTAATTTTTCTTCTGTTTCTGGCTTTTCAGCTCTTGCTACAATTTTAATTGCCTCATTAAGCCCTCTTGCCGTTAATGTAATAAATACATTTTCAGCATCGTTTGCTACGATAGCAACTAGACCCGCTGCCTTCGAAATTCCGGCATTATGTAACACTTGATCTTCAGTTGCATCTCCATGTACATATAGAAGCTTTTCCTGTTCGAATATACTTTCATCTTTATCCACAACTACAAATGGAATTTTCTTTTCCTGTAATTCATGTACAACTTGAAGCCCTACTCTTCCGCAACCGCATACTATAATATGATTTTGTAACTGTGCTATTTGTTTATCCATCTTCTTCCTCCGCACTGCATGAAATAAATTCCCCTCAATGATCATAGCTGCTACTACCCCCATTGCATACGTAACGATGCCGACGCCAACAGGTATAATAAGGAGCGCAAAAAATTTCCCTGCCTGTGTTACAGGAACTACATCACCATATCCAACCGTTAATACAGTAATCATCGTCATCCAAAATGCTTGAAACAAGCTAATCTCTTCAATTGTCATAAATCCTAGCGTTCCTAGAATTACAACAAAGGTCATACATATAACTGCTATCCATAATTGCTTACGTGCATTCATATCATATTTCAACTCTTTTCTCTATCTACAATCTTTGCCAAAGGAAATGAAATACCTATATACTAGAAACGGAATCTATGAAAGAGGTTGATATAATGAAGCTATTTCTTTCTGCCTTACAATGGGCACTATTTATTTTAGCTGGAAGTCTTATTGTACCAATTAGTGTCGCAACTAGTTACGGCCTTGATGGTGCTGAAGCTATCGCGTTTGTACAAAGAACATTATTTGTTCTCGGTTTTGCTGGTCTACTGCAAGCTATATTCGGTCATAAACTTCCTATTCAAGAAGGTCCCGCAGGCCTTTGGTGGGGAATTTTCTCCCTGTATGCAAGTTTAGGCGTCGTATTATTTGGATCAAGCAATGAAACACTTAAGGTCCTTCAGTACGCTTTCCTACTAAGCGGAATTATTTGTATTATTCTTAGTGTTTTTGGACTTATCGATAAACTAGTTCGCTACTTTACACCTACAGTAATTGGAACGTATTTATTCCTTCTTGTCGCACAACTTAGTGGCTCCTTCTTAAAAGGCATGTTTGGCCTTGATGGACAACATACAGAAGTACAGCCAAAGGTATTTATTCTTTCACTCACTGTTATTTTACTATCTTTTTTCATTATGAAGATACCTATTATTGGACAATATTCCGTTCTTTTCAGTATCGTCTGCGGCTGGATATTATTTGCGTGCTTCGGATTATCTAATCCAGTAACACCTGTGACAGATATAATTCGTCTTCCATCTCTGTTTGTTTTCGGAATGCCTCGCATTGAATGGAACATGGCAATTACGGTCGTTTTCGTCACACTACTACTTC
>NZ_JBFTMA010000036.1:0-14824 GCF_056396725.1 Bacillus sp. 05T31 | reverse complement strand
GTGTTAACTTTTGAGCCATTCCCCATATTGCATGAGCGACAATTGCGACCGCTACAAGTTTCAGTCCGTGAATCCAGCCAGTACTTCCAAGCTCGAATTGGTTAAGAAATGAAGCGAAGAAAACTAAAACGAGCACAGATGGGAGAGTGAATCCGATCCATGAAATAATAGCTCCTAATAATCCGCCGCGTAATAAGCCAACTCCCATACCGACTTGGCTGCTAGCAGGGCCAGGAAGGAATTGACATAGCGCTACTAAGTCTCCGTAACTTCGTTCATCCATCCATTTTCTTTTTTGCACGTATTCATGATGAAAATAACCAAGATGGGCGACGGGACCACCAAATGAAGTAAGTCCTAATTTAAATGATACGAGAAAAATCTCTATTAATGATTGGAAAGAGTAGTTATTATTTTTCAAAATTTCCTGCTACTAAAGATATAGACAAATGTATATTCTTAGAGTATTCCTGCTTCTATGTGTCCTGCCTCGCCAATCATTCGCTACTACAGTTTGCTATAACACTCCACAGGCGTAAATTCCGATGTAGCCCACCGTACATATATACAATTTATTTACGTTAGTATTGTATATTTTTTTGCTTGTAAAAGGTTGATTGATGCGTTCAAATCTCTATCCATTACATTTCCACATTCACATGTATATACCCGGTCAGATAGCTTTAAGTATACTTTCTTTTGACCACAGCACGAACATAACTTTGACGATGGATAGAACCTGTCTACTTGACGTAGTTTGATTCCATATTCTTCACATTTCGTCAATAGCAATGTTTTAAATATATAAAAACATTGCCCAGCAACTGCTTTAGATAGATGTTTATTCTTCATCATACCTTTCACATTCAAATCTTCCACTGTAATAAACGTTGGCTTGGTTTTCACCACATCATTTACAATAGACTTTACATACTCTAGTCGGATATTTGTTAGCCGAACATGTAGTTTTTGCACCCTAAGAATGTTTTTATCTATATTCGCTCTTTTGTTCGTAGCAGATGTTTCACCTCTCTTTTTTACATTTTCAAATTTACGCGATAAAGAGCGTTGCTCACGTTTTAACCGCTTTTCTATCCTTTTTACGCTTATTGTTTTGTTGATGTTTTCATGAACGATACCATCGCTACGTGTAGCGAAATCCTTCACCCCTAAATCAATACCTAAACCTGTTTCATTAAGTGTTGGTTTCGTTGCTCTTTCTTCCAATTCGCAAAGCACAGATACAAAATATCTCCCTGCCCTTTTACATATCGTTCCACTTTTTACAATCCCATTTTTCGGGATATAACCATACTCCTTTAATCTCACCCAACCAATCGTTGGGACTTTTACTCTATGTCTTTCTACTGCCCAGTCCGTTTTGTTGTTTTTAGGAAAATAGCACTTCACATCTTGATTCTTCTTTTTCTTATAACGGGGAAATCCAGATAAGCCCTTAAAAAATCTTTTAAAAGCCGTATCTCCATTCATAATTGCCTGTTTTATCGCTTTACTAGATACCTCTTTAATCCATTGATCACATTCTTTTGTATAGACATTGTTTAACCATTTAGAAAAGTCATATCCACTCAGAAACTTTCCCTCGGATTCATACCTCTCTTTGGTTTTAGAGATATACAGATTGTAAACATACCTACATACCCCAATCGTTTGATTGATCTTGGTTATTTGTTCATTTGTCGGTTTCATCTCTATCAAATAGGCTCTTCTCATAACTTTTTATCACCCACCATGTTCTTTTTGTATTTTCTCAATCCATATACCCTACAACTACATACATGAATGATAGATATCAAATCTTGAACAAGTTCTTCTTGTGGAGATAATTTTTTATTTACCTTTTGGGTTTTGGTAAGCAGTTAAAACAACTTGGTTATCCCAACTTTGCAATGGTCTAATAGGTACGTTGAAAACTTCTGGAAATTCTTTTGGTTCATATTGTTACATAATTACATTTTAATACATATGTCTATAATCGTTCGCTTTTTCGATTACTGTATAATTCTCCTAGACTGTTTTTCTAAGTGCATTATACAAGAGGGAGTAAAGCAAAAGAAACGATTTTAATGTAAAGATTGTGTGAATCTTTTCTTCGTAATTAAAATTTGAAAAAGTCATAAATGATTATGTCTAAACCATAAAGTAGTAGAAGTAGTGCTGGGAAATTTATATGAGGAGAATGCCCGTATGACAACACATTTCTTTGCTAGGTTAACAGGGAAGAGGGAAGTACCTCCTGTAAATACAGAAGCTTACGGTGTAACAGAGCTCATTTTTAGTGAAGATTTAAAGAAGTTGCAATATCGGGTCATATTAAAAAATATAAAAAAAATCACGTCATGCCAAATTCATTTAGGAAAAGCGAATCAAATTGGTCCAGTTATTTTAAGTTTGTTTGGTCCGTTAGAGCAAGGAATTAGTGTGAATGAAGGAGTCGTTACTGGTGTAGCTAGAGTAGAGGATTTTGAAGGGCCTTTACAGGGGAGAGCATTTGACAGCTTGTTTCAAGAGATAATGCAAGCAAATGTATATGTAAATGTTAATACGAAATCTAATAAAAAGGGAGAAATAAGGGGGAGAATAAGGGAAGTAAAGAAGTAAGCGAAAAGGCTGTCCAAAAAACATTTTGGAACAGCCTTTTCTAATTATATAGAGTGCTACAATATCCCCTAGTTTAATTTTTTACAGGCTGATTTTTAATGAAGAAGTCCATTATATAAAATACTTCGTCATCTGGGATTTGTATTTCAAATGTATTTTCAATAGGTTGCAATGCTTTTTTCACTTTCATATACATCCAGTACTCATCTTGTCTTCGTTTCTCTTTATCAGGATGAGGGAGGAGACTTTCACCTTT
Organism: Bacillus sp. 05T31; assembly: GCF_056396725.1. Taxonomy (NCBI): domain Bacteria; kingdom Bacillati; phylum Bacillota; class Bacilli; order Caryophanales; family Bacillaceae; genus Bacillus; species Bacillus sp. 05T31. Next base: position 11,946 of record NZ_JBFTMA010000036.1, on the reverse strand, counting down.
TTGAAGACGGTCAACCATGCAGCTCATATGCAAAATCACACCCATTAAACTGTCGGGAGTTAGCTGTAAAGAAATCAATTCTTGAATTGTATTTAATGCATAACGAATTGTTTTAATAAGTAATGCTCCATCGTTACGCTGCATTTGTTGTTCAAGAATATCAGCCATTTTTGCATATGTTTCTTCATACGTAATCAATTCTTGAATTGGTTGAATAGCTGTGTAGTTCACAATGTCTTGGAAATGATATGTTAAGCAAGGTATTTGCATATCGAAATTCGTGACGATACAAATGATATTACGCTCTTTTTTTATGTTCTCRATCATTTTCGTTAAATCTTTTTCATGAACGATGCTAATCGGAATAATTTCAATTAAGTCTTTATCAAAGCGTAAATAGTTCTCTAACATTTTTTGAATTGCTAAAGCACTTCCTTCGCCGGTTAAACAAGCTGTTAAAATCACGGATTTCATTGGCGATAGTGGCTTTTTCTTTTCTTCCTGTACGTTTAAATAGAACGGCGTTAAGTTCTTCACTGTTTCGTATAGTGCATCTAATGAATAGCCAAGCTGAGCTTTTCGAGCTGCTTCTAGTGCGTGTGGTGTACTCGTCATGGAAAGAACACGTACAGGGATTTTGAATTCAGTTTCTAATATATCACCAATATAAGCGAGAGATCCCATATCAACAAGTAAGAGAAGCCCGTTTACATTTTGAAGTGTTTTCATATACACTTTAACACGCTCTAAGAAGTCTTTTGGTGATTCATGCAAGGGCATATCGATACCAGTTACTTCATCAATACCGAGAAGTTCGTTTGCAACGTTTGCCATTTCTGTTGCGATGCCATTACCGTGTGCTAATATTAATACTTTTACTTCTGTTTGTGAGGCAGGAATTGGATCAACAACGAAAAACATTGTTAAAAAGCCAGCTTCATCAATAGGTATTGTTATTTGTAATTCTTCTTCTAATAGCTGAATACATTGCATAGCTACGGAAAAAGCTTCTTTATATTTCGTACGAATTTGATTTAATTGTGGGTGGTGAATTTGTTTCCCGCCCTGTAAACGTTGTAGAGTTGTCTGTACATGTAAACTTAAAGCGAGAAATACTTTTTCATCGAAAGTTTTAGATAAATATTTTTCAGCTAGTTCCGCAATTTTTTCACATACGGAAACGATATTACGATCCACAATTTTAAAAACATTTTCATGACTTGTTTTTTTAGATATTTGGTTAAAGTATTGGACGAAAAAGCTTTGAATATCATTTTCTATTAGTAATTCTAATTCTTCCTCTTCAATGCCGCGTGCTTGAAGTTCTTCATATTTATAATCAATATAATCGTAAATAGAAGAGCGACTTCCTTCGGGTTTTATTGTATGTTTACTCCAACCTTCATCACCTGTAAATACAAATGTTTCATTTGGTATTTGATATAGATGACGGCTCTTTCTTTCAATAAATAATCCTTCTTTCATATACCAAGGTAAATCTGTACTTGAAACACAGACAGAATCACGTTTTTTTGTTACGAAATCAGAATAAGCTTTCGCACAGGCAATTTGTACGTCCGTTTTCAATTGACCGATGTTATTTGGACAATTGTAAAAGACGAAAGCACGCATTGTATTTGGACTAACATGAATCTCTTTCCTTAGACGAATTGCTTCATTTGTGAAAAATAGTTGCAGTAAAGCAAACCGTTCTTTATGTGTTCGCTCACGAAGTGGTGGAAGCGTAACGGTCATCGGAATACGTCTTGTAAATGTTTTTAATAAAAATGAATTTGGTTCTTCGGTTGTTGCAGTAATAATCAACACTCGTGCCTTACGTTCATTTTCCGTTTCTCCAAGGCGGCGGTATACTCCGCGATCAATAAATGTGAAGAGCATCTCTTGTCCTTCTGGAGGAAGGCGATGTACTTCATCTAAGAAGAGGATTCCTTCATGTGCTTTTTCAATTAACCCTTTTTGATCACTGGCACCTGTGTAAGCTCCTTTTTTTATCCCAAATAACTGTCCAAGTAGTAGTTGTGGATTGTTTGCATAATCAGCACAGTTAAAGACGATAAAAGGTGCATCTTTTGGAAGTTGTTCCACTTCAATTGCGTATTCGTGCATTAAAGAAGCGAACATCGATTTTCCGACACCTGTTTCTCCAAGTAGTAAAGTATGCATACCGTTTGGAGGATAGAGAATAGAAGCTTTTGCTTTTTCAATTGCAATTTTTAGGCTTGTATTTTCAATAGCAAATGTATCTAATGAAGTGCCCTTTGTTGAATGCGTTTCCAATGAAGTGTTCGTTTCTATATAAAAACGGACAGGGCGTGTACTCGTTTTTAACAAACGATTATCTTTCACAAGCTTGTTTAAATCGCTACTAACATTTGCACGGTCTAGCTGTAGAAGTGTAGCGAGTTCTGATGCTGTTATACCTTCTGTATAATTCCCTTTTTGTATTGCGTTAAAAATGAGATCTATTCGTTTCATTTCTATTCACCTCGAAACTTCATCACTATTTAAAATTCTACACAAAAATGAGAAGTGTGGGAAGAGAAAAATAAAACAGCTTTAGTACATAGGCACTAAAGCTGTTACAATCTTGTGTCTTTCCAAAAATTCACTTCGAGATGGGAAGATGGATTGTAGGGAAGTAGTTTATATCCTTGTGAGTGTAAATAATCAATTACTTTTGGGAGTATTTGCACTGTGACACTAGAATCATGCATTAAAATAACCTCTACTTGTTCATCGCTTTGATTTCGTACTCTTTCTAGTATTGCGGAAGGATTATCATAGCTTTTCCAGTCATATGTATCAATTGTCCAATCCCACATTTTATACTGGGCAGATACGAGTGCATCACGGTAATTCTTTTTTAAGTAAGGCATGCTACCGTATGGGACCCGAACGAGATGTGTATTTAAATGTGTAACTTGCTGGACAATGTTTTGGGTTTGCTCCATTTCTGCAATTAAAACAGATGGATCGCCAGTATAAAGACGTTTTACATCATGCGACATACTATGGAGACCGATATAATGTCCATCTTTAATCAATCGCTCCATCGTTTTTTTATAATGTGGCACCTTTCCGCCAATAACGAAGAAAGTTGCTTTTCCGTTCTTCTCTTTTAAAATATTTAAAATTTGTGGTGTGTATTTATTTGGTCCGTCATCAAATGTTAAGTACGCAATTTTTGTTGTAGGAGAGGTAGTTTGAGTACTTTGGTAATCTTTTACTTGAATGTCTGTAGTTGCTTTTGTATTCGATGATGCGTACATAGTAATAGTTAAAAATAAAATTATACATTGAAGTAATCGCTTGATCATAACATTCACCCTCAGTTTGACAATCAAGATGTAAAAATGAAAATTTGATACTTTTTTCGTTATACGTATATCTTCTCCAATAGAGGCACTCTCAAACAATCTATATTTTGGAAATGGGGAATAAGGATTAAAAAATAAAAAATAGCATCCTCTTATGAAAAGAGGATGCTATTTGAATATTTCATAAGAGTAAAGGCTATACTACAATTAGTCTTCGCGYTTTTTCACTTTTTTATAGAAGGAAATAATTGGTTTGTAACGTTCGTGTACAAGACCGATTACTTCAGCAATGATTTCTGTAAAGAAGATTAAAATGAAAAGAAGAATAATGGATAACCATAATGTTGCACTACTGAAAATAATTGCATTTACACTAAAGAACATACCCAATGCGTAAATAATTAGTACCGTTTTACGATGAGAGAATCCCATTGCAAGCAGACGGTGATGTAAATGCGATTTATCAGGTGCTGAAATAGGCTTTTTATTTACGATACGGCGGATAATTGCAAATGTCGTATCAAATATAGGTACACCTAAAATAATGATTGGAACGATAAAACTGAATAACGTTACGCTTTTGTATAATCCAAGTAACGATATAACAGAAATACAGTATCCTAAAAATAGTGCTCCTGTATCTCCCATGAAAATTTTTGCTGGATGGAAGTTGTAGAATAAAAATCCAATTGTACTTGCTAATGTAATCAGTGCTAGAGGTAATATAATAGCTGCTCCAGTACCCCATGGGCTAGTGAAGGCCATATATGCTAGCGTTGCAAGTACGATAGATGAAATCCCTGCGGATAATCCATCTAATCCATCAATTAAGTTGATGGCATTTGTAATACCCACAATCCAAAATACAGTAATTGGATAAGCAAGCCATCCGAGTTCAGTATCTCCAAAAATTGGAATATATAATACTTGCACTAATAATCCGCTTTTTACAATCATGATGGCAACTAATAGTTGTCCACCGAATTTTACCCTCGCAGATAGTTCGTACATATCATCTAAAATCCCGATGATAACAATGATGATAGCACCTAAAGTTATCGATAACATTCTTTGTTCGTACAATCCACCGACAACAAATCCTACGGCTACACCGATGAAAATTGCTAACCCGCCAAGACGAGGCATAATTTTTTGGTGTACTTTACGCGCATTTGGCTTGTCTGTTGCTCCTATTTTGAAAGCTAATTTAATAACTAAAGGAGTAACGACGAGTACAGTGATGAAAGATGCCAAAATGGCATAAATCACTTGTGAGTCCATTAATACCCCACCCTTTATAGTTTAACGTAATTTTTTTAATTGTATTTATCTGAAAATTATGATGTTTATTTACAGGCTCATAACATATGGTATCACAAAAAGATTAGAATTCAATCTTTTTTTCTTTTGGCTGTAAAGGGGAGTGAATAGAATATATGACAATTGGATATGGAATGTTGTGTCCTTAGAGAAGGTTGATCTCATATTGTGGCTTGTAATGTGACATTGTACTCTCCTCTCATATAGCGATGACTTTTGTTTYAGTATTATAAGTGTTGCACGTAAAATTGAGTAAGTTCCGTGTTAAAATGTGGGAATTTACATTTTGTATATATTGCATCATTTAACTTTACAAAATCTTAAAAAAGAATAAAAAAACAATTCATATAATAAAAAAGTGAAAGAGTTTTCTCATTTTTAGTGTGAGAGGGGGAAGCACAGGGGGAGTTCTATGTATTCGTATATTTTCTTATGTATATTCCTGTGCGAAAGGAAAATGAAAATTACGATAATAGGTACCGGATATGTTGGATTGATTACGGGAGTAGGATTGGCGAGATTGGGACATTCAGTCACATGTTTCGATATAAATAGTGAAAAAATTGAACGGATTAAACAAGGCGAGTTACCTATTTATGAATGTGGATTAAGTGAATTAATAAATGAAGCATACGAGAATAATCATTTAACTTTTACAGCAAGTAAATCAACGGCATTTAATGATGTAGAGTTTATATTTATTGCAGTTGGAACGCCATCTTTATTAGATGGAACAGCAGATTTAACGTATATTCGTAGYGCTTGTGATGATATTGGAACATATGTGAATAACGATATTATTGTTGTTACGAAAAGTACGGTTCCTGTAGGGACAAATGATGTAATGAGAGAATGGATTGAGGGGAAACTACAAGGTAGACATGAATTATATATTGTATCGAATCCAGAGTTTTTAAGAGAAGGTTCTGGTATTTATGATTTTTTTCATGGTGATCGTATCGTAATTGGATCATGTAGTGAAGAAGCGGCAAGGAAAGTAGAGAATTTGTACAGCAAATTAAGCTTACAAACGTATATTACAGATATTCGAAGTGCTGAGATGATTAAATATGCATCTAATGCTTTTTTAGCTACGAAGATTAGTTTTATTAATGAAATTTCTAATATATGTGAGCAAGTGGGTGCAGATATAGTAGATGTAGCTACAGGGATGGGGATGGATAAGAGAATTGGTGCATCTTTTTTAAATGCAGGCATCGGATATGGAGGATCTTGTTTTCCAAAAGATACGAAAGCACTTGTGCAAATTGYAGGGAATGTTTCTCATGATTTTCGCTTGTTGAAAGCAGTCATTGAAGTGAATAATAAACAACAGTTGTTGTTAGTTGAAAAAGCGAAGAAAATTATAGATATGAAGAAGAAGCGAATTGCGGTTCTTGGTGCAGCATTCAAACCGAATACTGACGATATTAGGGAAGCACCATCTCTTATTATGATAGAAGAATTAATTAATATGGGTGCGGATGTGGTTTTATATGACCCACAAGCTATTCAAAATGTAAGAAGTTTATTTGGAAATACGATACGATACGCTGAGTGTATAGATGAATCGATTAGAGAGGCGCATGCAGTTTTTATCGTAACAGAATGGGAATCAATTCGAAATTATCCGCTMGAAAAGTATGCACAGCTTATGAGGGAAYCTATTCTATTTGATGGGAGAAATTGTTATACTAATGAGGATGCCGAGAAGCATGGATTAGATTATTACTCAGTTGGGCGAAAAGACGTCTGTAATAGTAATGTTTCTCAGGCTCGTTAAAAAATGTATTTTCACATGCATATTTTTATATGCGATAATAGAAGTTTTAACTAGTGAAAGAAAAGAGGCAATGAAATGACTGAACGTTTAAAAGTAATGACAATTTTCGGGACACGACCAGAAGCAATTAAAATGGCCCCTCTTGTATTAGAGTTGCAAAAGCACCCAGAAAAGATTGAATCAATTGTGACTGTAACAGCACAACACCGTCAAATGTTAGATCAAGTATTAAATATCTTTGGAATTACGCCAGATTTCGATTTGAATATCATGAAAGATCGTCAAACGTTAATCGATATTACAACACGTGGTTTAGAAGGTTTAGATAAAGTAATGAAAGAAGCGAAGCCTGATATCGTACTTGTGCATGGTGATACAACGACGACATTTATTGCAAGCTTAGCTGCTTTCTATAATCAAATTCCAGTAGGACATGTTGAAGCAGGACTTCGTACATGGGATAAGTATTCTCCATATCCAGAAGAGATGAATCGCCAACTAACAGGTGTAATGGCGGATCTTCATTTCTCACCTACAACAAAATCAGCAACGAACTTACAAAAAGAAAATAAAGATGAGTCACGCATTTTCGTAACAGGAAATACAGCGATCGATGCACTGAAGACAACTGTAAAAGAAACTTATAGCCATTCGGTGTTAGAGAAACTTGGAAATGATCGTCTTGTACTTATGACAGCACACCGTCGTGAAAATTTAGGAGAACCAATGCGCAATATGTTCCGTGCAATTAAGCGTCTTGTTGATAAGCACGAAGATGTACAAGTTGTATACCCTGTTCATATGAATCCTGTTGTTCGCGAAATAGCGAATGATATTTTAGGCGAGCATAGYCGTATTCATTTAATTGAGCCGTTAGATGTAATTGATTTCCATAACGTTGCAGCTCGTTCATACTTAATGTTAACTGATTCTGGTGGTGTACAAGAGGAAGCACCATCACTAGGTGTGCCAGTCCTTGTCCTTCGTGATACGACGGAACGCCCAGAAGGTATCGAAGCAGGTACGCTGAAATTAGCAGGAACAGATGAAGAGACAATCTTTGGTCTTGCTGATGAGTTGTTATCTGATAAAGAAGCTCATGATAAGATGACGAAAGCATCTAACCCTTACGGCGATGGTCGTGCATCTGAGCGTATTGTAGAAGCGATTTTACAACACTTTAAGAAGTAACAACAATTGCGTGAAATAAAAAGAGCCAAATCGTATACGATTTGGCTCTTTTTTTATTCATGATTCCTCATAATCCACTCTGCATGAGCATTTGTAGAAGGGGGAGGAGGCGGTGGTGTTTTGTTCTCACTCGGCTCCTTCTTTGCTTTTGCGCTGGAGTTAGAATTTGAATCGGAATTTGTATTCTCATTTTTCGTAGTCTCTGTTGGAACTTTTGCTTTTTCTCCTATTTCCTTTTCAATTTCGTTACGTACAGTCTCTACACTGATTGGATCTGGAAGGAAGTAATAAATACCGCCAATTTTTCTGTCTTCTCCTTCAAGTTTTAACGTTTGTATTGTAGAAGGGTCGAATCCAGAGATTTTATTGTAAAGAGCAAGTCCGTCTGAAATAGGAATATCGGTTTTTATATATTTTCCAACTACCTTTGTTAAATCTTTAATTTTAAATACGGTAGAAGCAGAGTTTAGCTTTTGGGCAACAGCAGCCAGTACTTGTCTTTGTCTAGCAGCTCGACCATAATCACCGTTAGGATCTTGCTTTCGCATACGGACGTATGCGAGTGCTTCTTCACCATTTAAGTTCTGTTGACCTTGTTTAAATTGGATTTTTTTATAGTAATCCACGTCAGAGCGTTCCCAGAAATCGAAGGGGACATCAACGGTAATACCGTCAACAGCATCAACGATACCTTTAAATCCTTGGAAATCAATTTTAATATAATGATCAACAGGAACTTTTAAAAACTCTTCGACGGTGTCGATTGCCATTTTTTCTCCACCGTAAGCATGGGCAGCGTTAATTTTGTCTTCTTTATTTTTGCCAACAATCTTAACACGAGAATCGCGTGGGATACTCATAAGTGAAACCTTTTTTGAGTTTGGATTAACTGTCGCGAACATGAGTGAATCTGTTCGGCCGTTTTGACCATCTGTTGCGTAATCCTCAATACCCATAATTAGTATTGTGAAAGGTTTTTTTGTGATTTCCACATCTTCTGCTCGTAATTTAGATTTTTCACGGCTAAATCCACTGTACATCCCCATGAGAGAAGTGTAGGAATTTAACATATAAAGTCCTACGCTACCAAATAAAAATGCGAAAATAAGAAAGAAGAAAAACTTTCTTCTACGTTTCTTTTTTATTCTGCTATTTTGGAGATGATAATAACGTTCTTCCATATATAATCTCCTTAGTTCATTTGTAGGGAATTAATTCACTACATTAATCTTTAAAGGCGAGACGTTAGCTATTCTTAGATAACACCTTGTTCTAAGTACAACATATCTCCTTCTTTAATTGTACACTTCCCGTTTGTTAATTCAATCATCCAATCCGTAAATGTTTGTTTTCGATTTTCTTCTACATACGTATCGAATGTGACGTTTTCTAGATAATGTATATCTTTAATGTTATATTCTGAATTACGTAATTCATTTTCAACTTTGCCAAGCAATGTGTAATCAATTTCTGTTTCCATAACGCGCATTAGTTTTCGCTCAACAACGCCTACGTGATTAAGTCCTTCACTTGTACATTTTCCATATGCRCGAATTAATCCACCAGCACCAAGTTTAATGCCACCAAAATAGCGCGTGRCGACAACGACAGTATCCTTTAGACCTCGCTTTTTTAATACTTCTAACATAGGTACACCAGCTGTGCCRCTCGGTTCGCCGTCATCGTTTGCCTTTTGAATTTGATCTTGTTCACCGATTAAATATGCGGAACAATTATGTGTTGCATTCCAATGCTGTTTTTTTATTTTTTGTATAAATGTTTGAGCTTCCTCTTCCGTTGTGGCGCGATTCACATAGCAAATGAATCTTGATTTTTGAATCACAATTTCGTGCTCTCCATAGCCTTTTATTGTTAAATATTGTAATAACAATGGTATACGCCCCTATCTTTCAAAATAACTAGTACTTTACATTTTAAAAGCGAGCGTTTTTATATTCAAACATTTTTTACAAATATGTTGAAATTTTTGGTGAGTATTTTATCCCGCATTAACGGGCAGTAAGACTCCCACCTCAAAATTCAGCTGGAGCAAAGAAGTTAGGTGGGAGGTCAACTGCCCGTAAAAGCCCGATTGGTTCAACTAATAATCAGTGGGGGATGAACAAAACCCCCACTGATTAAAGTTTCACTTTATCTTTTTGTTGTAATTTGTCGAACGAGTGATTGTAGTTTCTAGCCGGCATTTTTATGTATGGATGCACCTTTTCTAGTTTTCGTGTAAAATTAGGGGATAAAAATTTTTTATAAGGCAGGTACGAAAATGAAAACAGCTATTGTTACCGATAGTACAGCATATATACCGAAGCATATTCGTGACGAACTCAATATATATATGATTCCATTAAACGTTGTGTTTGGAACGGAATCTTATCAAGAAGAGGCTGAAGTTTCAGCAAATGATTTTTATATAAAAGTACGTGAACAAGARGAACTTCCGAAAACTTCGCAACCAGCAATTGGAAAGTTTTTAGAGTTATATGAAGAGTTATCTAAAGAATATGATGCAGTTATTAGCATTCACCTTTCCAGTGGAATTAGTGGTACATATCAAACAGCAACGGCAGCTGGACAGATGGTAGATGGTATTGATGTATATACGTACGACTCTGAAATTAGTTGTGAAGTACAAGGGTTTTACGTGCGTGAAGGGGCGAAATTAGTAAGTGAAGGGAAAGCCCCAGAAGAGATTATCGCTCGCTTTGATGAAATGAAGCAAACGATGGATGCTTATTTTGTAGTGGATGATTTACATCATTTACAACGTGGTGGAAGATTAAATAGTGCACAAGCTTTCATYGGTAGTTTGTTACAAGTAAAACCAGTATTATACTTTAGAGATAAAGTAATTATTCCATTCGAAAAAATTCGTACGCGTAAAAAAGCGTTAAAGCGTATCGTTGAAATCTTTGATGAGCAGGCAAATAAAGGTGTGCCTATGGAAGCTGTTATTATTCATGCGAATCGTGAAGAGGAAGCTAATGAATGGAAACAAGAATTAGAAGAGATATATCCTCATGTTACAATTCGTACGAGTTATTTCGGAGCTGTAATTGGGACGCATTTAGGTGAAGGTGCGCTTGGTTTAGGTTGGTATACGAAGTGATAAAGATATAAAAGCTCTCTTACTTGAAGGGGGTTTTTTTACGGGGATTTGACAAGTTAATATTTGGAAATGGTAAAATGTACGTAAAATTAAATAATGAGGAAAGTTTTATTACTTACTTTTTACAAGAAACTATATTATAATGGAAGAGAGGTGAAACATATGGAGCATAATTCTTGTTTATGTCCAAAGTTTGAGTCAGCTTTTACAATGCTTAGTAAGAAATGGACTGGCTTAATTATTAAATCTTTGCTCGAAGAGCCGAAACGTTTCAGAGAAATCGCAGATATTATACCGAATATGAGCGATCGTATGTTGTCAGAACGTTTAAAGGAATTAGAAGGCGAAGGTATTGTAGTTCGTAATGTTTACCCAGAAGTACCAGTTAGAATAGAGTACGGTGTAACTGATAAAGGGAAAGCGTTGGAAAGTGTTATGGATGAGGTCCAAAATTGGGCTGAGAAATGGATGAAGTAACGTTTCTATTTCATTCATATTGGAGTATTTTCAAAACGTAAGGGGTTCCCTTACGTTTTTTTCAATTCTATAAAAAACGGTGTAAGGCTCTTGAAATTCTACATATATATACAAATTTAGATATACTTTGCTATAGAGATAAATGTAATATTACATTTATTTTACAAAACCGTAACATTAGCAAAAAAACTCCCGAATTATGGTATAAATTTTAATAGGTTATATACGGAAAATGAAAAAAAGAAAGCGGTGTAAAAAATAAAATGAAAAAGCTAAAAATGGCATCTTGCGCATTAGTTGCAGGGTTAATGTTTTCTGGGCTAACACCAAATATATTTGCAGAAGATAAAATTTCTGACGTGAAATCACAAATTAACACACAAAATGATACTTTACATAAACAACAACAAGAACGTGATGAATTACAAAAACAAATGAATGACTTAAACAAAACAATCCAAGGTTTGGATAAGTCTGTTCAAGAGAACGCTTCAAAACTTGATGAAACAACAAAAAAAGTTTCTGATACTGAGCAATTAATCGAAAATAAAAATAAAGATATTGCAGAACTACAAACAAAGATTGCAAAACGTGAAGAGTTATTAAGAAAACGTTTAGTTGCACTACAAGAACAGCCAAATACGAACATTGTAACAGAAGTTCTTGTAAACTCTAAAAACGTTGCAGATTTAGTTGATCGTTTAGCTTCTGTG
>NZ_JBFTMA010000035.1:0-15050 GCF_056396725.1 Bacillus sp. 05T31 | reverse complement strand
ATTACATTAATAGAGTTATATAGGAACTGACTGTATTGTTCACGAGTTACGTGCATTTGTGGAGAATACTTATTACTTCCTGTACCAGCTGTAACACCATTTTCCTCTATTGCATTAATTGCATTATATGCCCAAGAGTTTTTATCAACGTCTGTGAATGATGTTTTTGTAGTTGCTTTAAACTTAAATGCATTTGTAAGTACCTGTGCCATTTGTTCACGAGTTAAAATATCATCCGGACCATATTTCCCTTCACCATAACCACTTACAAGACCTGCTTTAGCAAGTGCTAAGATTTCCTTTTCAAACATATGTCCTTTGATATCATTAAATGGATTTTTGTAACTAGCATCTGCATCCGCTGGTTTTACATATGCATAAATCATACGAGCAACTTGTCCACGAGTTACATTGTCACCAAAACCAAACTGTCCATTTCCGTATCCTGCTACTACTTTACGGTTTGCTAAATCATAGATTGCTTTAGTAGACCAGTGATTTGCTGGAACATCATTGAATTTTAATGAATCTGTATTATCAGCAGCTTTAGCAGTAAATGCTCCCGCCCCTAAAAGTGATGTTCCCATAATTGTTAGTGCTGTTGCTGTTTTTAAAAATTTGTTTGCCATTGTTTGTTCCTCCAAATATATTAGTTTTTTTATAGATTCTTATATTGTACCTAAATTAAACGTTAAATCCAGATAATTTAACATATTAATTTTTAAATTAACGATTTCTTAATGACCGCTGTTCTATRTGGAAAATATTACCATATAGAACTAGGCTTGTAAAGTATTTTTATATACTTATTTTTAAATATACTTTCCTAGCAAAAAAACTATACTTTTCAGCATAGTCTTTTATAGCAAGAATCTTATAGACTTCACTTTCATTATTTAAAATATACTTGTCCCATTCCATCCTTACTTGCCCATATCGGAGCCTTTACACCTTCTACTCCAATTAGCTTAAATATGAAGAAATGGTGTTCTGCATTCACCTTGAAAGAGAGTGGCTGCCCATGCTCTATGCGACCTTTCGTATACTCATACTTCCAGCCATCCATCTTTTCTTCTTTCATTCTTTTCTCTATTCCAGGGATTAAATCAACCCTTTTCCCATTGTTATCATATTGAAATCCACCCTTATACTCTGCACTTTCTACCATATCAGAAGCAAAGTTATGTGCTTTCACCAACTGAATCCCATACAATACACCTTCAGGTAGAAGACTAATTAATAATAAAGAAAGTGTAAGGAATAGAGCTGTAGTTACTGTATTTTGCATTCTTTATACACCTACTCTTTTTCTATTATTTTACGTTCCCACCAATTTGTTTTTCTTTTGCATTCGCATCGTAGATAATAATACTTCTTGCTTTACTCTTTATTGTTTCTTTTTTTTCATCAAATTGCTTAAAATAACTAGCAGCTTCTGCATCACCTTCAACAGCGATCATTGCTGGTTTTTCCTGTACAACATGAACAGAAAAGTCACGTTTTGAAGCAGGATCTTTAAAATCTGCATTACTGTTATATGCTTTTTCAAATTCTTTTTCTGCTACTTCTCGGTCAACTGCTATCTCTTCCTCTGCACGGAGAGTACCTACTTTTACAGCCTTAGATAGAGCTATCTCGCCMCCTCTTTCTAAAGACGATTTATTATCAGTATGTGTTGTATCCCCAATCACCATATCCGTTACAAAGAAAAGGCATCCAACAGATAATAGCAACGTACTTGCAGCTACAATAAATTTTTGCATTTTTTATCATCCCTTCTTAATTTTCGGTCTTTCGGAAACGAAATCCACTTAATATAGAGCTTTTCTTCTGGTTCAGCAATTCGTTTGGTAGTAATAACTCTGCTATCTTCTTCATTATTCCTTCTAACTCTCTATAATAGTTACGACTTGATAGTAACGTACTACTATTCAACTGTGCTTCAAATACATCCTCAATCCCATAAGGTGGTATAGCTGCTAATAACTTCTGTCCTAAACATTCTTCCACTACCTCGTGTTTTAACAATGATGATGAAAATTTATTCCCAATTACTTTTGTTTTCTCTAATGCTAAGTAGGAAACTAACTTTCTTTCTTTTTGCGTAAGAGGGTGTGCTATCTTTAACATTTGATGAAGATCTGGCTCCGCTACAAAGAATATGTAATCAGCCATTTCGCATATCTCWTGGTATAAATCTTTGTCCCARTCATTMCCTGCATCRAYAATAGAAATAGGTGCTTCTTGGTTCCCCAATAAGACCTTAATAAAATGGTCAAAGTCCTGCTCTGTTTCATTTTTTAATTCTTGGTCYACAATCGGATTCTTTACGATAAAGTTTATCTTTCCTTGCTTCCACTTTGGAATAGATAATATATYGGATTCCTTCTGTAGCATCTCTTTATAKCGCTGTAACATGAACTCGCTGCGATAATTTTCTGGTGCTTCTGTGTAGCCCTTTAATAGTGGATACGTATATCCCTCATCGTATAGATTCTCTATATAGTTCACATCAATCTGTAGTTCATTCAAATAGGCAGCTAGGAGATGTGAAACAAAAGTAGCTCCACTTCTCCTATTCATACTGGCCACAACAATTGTTTTCCTTGGAATTGCTATACCAATCTGCTTCTCATATACAGGTTCAAACGATAATTTATATTGCTTTTTAATTATTGGTGCTTTTACCGTTTCCTCTTGTACAGACTTACGTTTTTGTTTGTTTTTAAATATTTTTGACTTAGAGGCAGGTTCATCGTTGCTTCCTTCCTCTAAGTCACTTGGCACTTCCTCTTCTTCCTCAGCAGGAATGTCCGGTAATTTCGTTTGTTGCGGTGCCTGACTTGTTCCAACAATCTCGGCTACATTCTTAATATCCGACTCCTGTAGCAACTGCGGGATGACTTTATTATCAATATCAATTCTACGAGAGTTGAAAATGTCATAGATACCTAGATAAATCAGTTTCGCCAAAAACTCATCATCATTTTCACGTTCTGTAAAAACTACAATACGAATATCTCGATTAAAACGTATATCCCTTAACTTCTGTAAGATAATCAATTCACGTTTATCTTCCTGTCCCGCATCAATATTTAATCGTTTGTCATTAATACATAGAATCTCGGGTTGTTCCGTATCTAGAATTTCATCTAGATATTTAATATGCATTACATCACTATCAGCCACTTCAAATCCCGCGCCAACAAAATCTTCTCGTAAATATGCCGTATATACAGTATCACTGATGGCTAATACAATTTTTTTGACCATGGTAGACCTCCTTYAACTTTTAGCGTTGGATTAAAATCATGTTTTCAATTGGAATTTGCGCCTGTTGATGAATCTTCCCAAAAATCTCATTCAGAATATACTCCACTTCAACTTGCTCCAATGGTCGTGGTGCCTCAAAATCAGAATTAAGTTTTATTCGTATTTCCAGTCGATCTTGAATTTCATTTAATGGTGTATCGAGATAAAGAATTCTGTAGTATAAAACACCATCTTCAATGCTTTTTTGAATCATATCTCTTGTTTGATGAATAAATGTAACCTCTGCAAGCTCAATGAAAGGATTGTCTATCGTTACTCCGCTATTCCAAGTTAGATTCCAAATCTCACAATGTCCTTCCGCATGCACAACAACTCCATTTACTGAAGGCGTAATTGCAAAAAGRCGATCTACAGGAACTTTAGTTAAAGTAGTGGTATCCCCATTTACTAGTTCCAATCCTTTTTCCAATCGTTCGTGTTCAAACGCGCATTCAGCGCCAGCAAATGCAATTTCGCAAAATACTTGTTCTAGTAATGGACGAATCCCCTCAAATGTTCGTATTGCAAATACACTAAATTCCTGTGTTTCATCTGTTCGAATGATTTCATATAATTCAAACTCAGATGCATTTACTAAAGCAAAAGGAATATCTTTAATAAGATTCGAATCAGTATATAGCTCTTCTGGAATGTGGGTTTCAGGATGATGTACAAACTCAAGGCATAGTTGATATCCTTTTAAAAATGCATTCTTGGCTGCTGCTGGGAATAGAGTTTCAAAGCGCTTTACATTGTTCTTAAATTTCTTTTCTTCAACTTCGTTATTAAACTCCCTTTCTTGTAGGATATTAGCTTTGTTACCTAACAATAAAAAGTAATGATTAATGATACGACTAATACTTTCTTCAAACGTTGAATTATCCTCACAATACTTTGCAAATCTCTCTTTACTCATGCTTACAATTTCATTCATAGTTCTGATTTCTCCCTTTCAAATGTTATTAATACATAAAAAAAGACACACCGATGGCAGGTTATGTGCCTTCGGTGTGTCCGTTTAGCTAAAGAATGAATCTATTAATTTGTATATTTCTCTTAGTAAATTTTTGTTCATGTATTAGAATACATCTCTGAATTTTAAAAGTCAACAGTTTCAAAAAATCCTAATGCTAATATATTCACTTATATTTTTCTTATTTTTTATGTATCTAATCTAAAGAAAACAATATTTCAAATAAAAATATATTCAAGTATTTTATATAAATAATACAAGAATCATATATAACTAAACTCAATTATTAAATATAAAGAGAAAATACAAGTGCTTATGAATCCTTATATACCATACGTTCTTTTATAATAAACCAAATTACATATCGTACTATCCCCATTACATACAAGTAATGAATCATAAAAAACACAAATTAAGAAGCTAAATATCATATTACTAAGAATTCACAGGTTTTAATATATAGTATTAAGATAATCACAAGTATTGAATCGAATTATAAACAAAATGAATCGTATCCAAAAGCAGCATAAACTGTTTATATATTTACGTAAAAGCGCCGGTAAAGACATTTCCTTAACAAAAAAACATGTCCTCAAATTAAAGAACATGCCAAATAACCCTTGCTTTTATGTGATTTTTTAACAAGGGCTGCTACTTACTATATTTTTTRAGATTTTATGAAGTCTGGATAGGCACCATTTTGATTATAATAATTCATCATTACATCGTATCTTTCTTCTACAGACAAGCTTTTTTCCGTAAAATTAGTCCAGGATTCTCTAAATTGCACTCGCATAAATGCAGGAATAGAGAATATTTCTTGCTCTTTCGTATAATTTTCAACCTGATCTAATGCATAAGTCATTGCGGTAATCAGTAATACGTTTTGTTTTTCCTTTGTTGGCATGTATGCAGCAATGTCCACAATTTCCTGTTTAAATGCAATCATCATATTTTCACGATCTTTCTTTCGTAATGATTGTCCCATATATTTTAAACGAGATACTGCTTCCTTTCTGCATTTCGCAACTGGCCTATGTAAATCTTTTTTATCCTTCTCAACTACGCAGTTTGAAGAAAACACCACATTGAACTTTTCAATGATGACTTGTTTTACCTGTTTTCTAGCACGCGCTATGCGAGAGTCGCTAGACTTCTTTTCCTTAGAATCAATTGCTGTAAATTGCACAATTGGTTTCAAAATTTCTATGTATTGTCGTACCTTCTTTGCATTACGATTCAATTTATCCTTTAAAAAAGTCATTCTTCTTGTAATCTCGAACTCTTGAATCTGGTGCTTATAATGCTCCRTACCAATTTTTCTCGAAAAAGTATTTATTAATTCTAATAGGAACATAATCCCTCTGTTATCACGAGCCTTTACAAGACTACTAAGTATAGTTGTTTGAATAAGATGAAATGGAATTCGGAAATATGATAGTGATATATCTGTAGTTTTTGTAGTTTCTGCAGCAGTATGGTTATACAAGGCATAATCTACAACCTCATATACAGTACGATTTCCAACAGGTGTCTCTTTTACGAGCTTACGCTCCAAGCAAACTTGAAACCCCGTATAAATTGTTGTGTAGGGAATCCCACTGTTCTTAGCAAGATCCATGATTTGAAATTCACGTGGTAGCGTTCCTATATCATTACATTCAAAGTGAAGCAAGATATAAGTAGCTAAAGCTGAAGATGGTAATTCTTTTCGTTCATTTTCTAGTTTYACGATGTTCAATAATCCATCGAAAAACTTAACCCCATGWRCYTTAAAGTTCTGTTGGGAAAAAGYCATTTGCGTATTCATAGTTTTCTTTTACTCCCCTCCCAAAAAACATAAAAAAGACACACCGATGGCAGGTAATACGCCTTCGGTGTGTCCGTTTAGCAATTTTTTTATTTATTTATTTGTATATAATTCTTAAACAATTGATATTCATGTATAAGATTATCTTTATAAAATTAAAATGTCAATACATTTTCTCATTTAAGTTTTATAAGAAATAAAACCTATAATTGGTTTAATTAGAAGTTGTACCGTAGATATCTTCTTACTTTTAATAATACGCCTTCGACTTCCTATCATTTCCATTCGAACAGACTTTCCCCATAACAACCACACTTTTTTTAGCGTAACACTATCAGTATRTYCAAGTTTAGGAGATTACTTGCAAAAACTTGCAACCTTTATATACAGCCGGATTTTCAAAACTACTTAGTACATAATTAACTCACATATTAATGTTATGTAAACAATTAAAGCTCATTCCAGAGAACGCATTCACATTAACATATCAATTGACATTAACATGTGATCAAATTCCCACTGTTAAATGTTGATTTCATATCAACATTTAACAGCATTAGCAACCTTATAAGGAACACTTCTAAATGACTAACACCTATAGAACCTGCTCATGCCCAGGCTTGCACCAGAGTTAAAAGCTAACAAAATATAATAAAACTTATAAACCAATACATACTTCAGAGCATCAATAACCTCTATAACAAATCTCAATTATTTTTTGATATATTTCACCTAAATAAACACTACTTCGATGGAGCTTCAAAATTCACTCTTAACTCTATGAAACTAAACCCTTTACAAGTTGTCCTTTTAGTTGATAAAAAATTAACAATAAGTATAGCATCGTATTCAAATATCAATCTCTTGTTAATAGCATTATAGTTTCATGTTAATGTTAATGTTAATAATATAGGTATTCTTAACAGTATCACTCAATAACCGGTCAACATGTTAATTTCATTCTCTTTATTCACTTTGTTATTTGCACACATAATTAATCAATTAACACCGAAAAGGTATTGATCGACTTATTTAGATGATCAATAGGAAACATTAGTATATTTAACCTTCATATCAAAGCGTTCTATAAAATCCATCACTATATATTTATTTTATTTTCATATTAATCAAAGCGATTATTGAACATTCTATATTGAAAGTGCCCCTTTATGGAAGACCACCGTAGATACAGCAGGCGCCTATGGTTATTTTAGTTGATAAGACATTAACATTGATGGAAAGCTGTTCTTATGTAACTTATTTCATATCAATGTCACATTCTGTGTTAATGTCAATACAAACCCAAGATCCGATCCAGGGGCGGATGATTTTCACCTTTATTAAAAAACAAGATGTTTTATGTTAGATAAATAACGTCTTTAAGTTGTTTAAAAGCTACTAGTATTAAATTAACTATGCAAATCCAACCAAGTATCCTATACCATATTAAAATACTCGTACATTTCACATTAATAGCAGCGTAGAGTGGGAATTAACTCTTACAGTTTATTTATCTTGATTCTGATCCTATATCGCTAAGTACATTTAAATTCACCAAATAATACTACTACATTAGTATTATTACCTTTTTTTCTAGTTTTTATACATTATAATTTAAATTCCTTAGTTTAGTATGCTTGTTTTTCCATAGTATACTTTAATTATATCCTTATAACTTATTTACAAAACACCTATATTTCCTTATCATTAATATTAAGTGACATGATTTGTTAATCTCATGGCAACTATCATTAATCTTACTAACATAAAAGATAGGTATTTTCATCGATAGAACATTACCATTTAGACACTTAGAGTTAACAGTAATATCAACAAATCCAGCGTATTACGTATTAACAGTTAATGTTTTGTTAACAAACATTCGGTTACATGTTAATTTTATATTTCATGTCAATTACTGAATAGGTAGGGATTTACATGATTATTATCGAAATAATGCCTAACATGTCAATTTCAGTTTACATGTTAATTACAAATCGGGTGTTTATGAGTTGATTTTTAAGGAGGTAGTTACAGTGATTGACCAAAAAAACGAATCACAAGACCATCAAACTAATGATGATGACATATTAAATGATACTGTTTTTGAAAAAGCATGGCGAATAACTGAATTTTCTAAACTAGTCGGGCGTCATCATAATACTGTTTATAATTGGTTCAACATTCTAGAGGAAAAAGGGCTTCACGAAACTTTAAGAACCCAAAACACAAACGAAAAACTCTATAATACGTTAGATCTTGAAATTGCTCTATTTATAAAACAAAAAAGAGATGAAAAATGGTCTTTAGATGCCATTATTGACCTTTTACCACACCAGTTTGATTTAAGACCAGTTTCACCAGAGAATCAAACAAATGAAGTATCTACCGAATTAAACCTTCAAGCCGCTGCAGAAATTATCGAAAAAATGGTAACTAAGCAGTTAGAAGAAAAAATAAAACATATTGAATCTCATTATGAAGAAAGGGTTGAAAATATACTAAAACAGTTACCACAACCAGAAGATGTAGAAACCATAAAATTACGCCAACGCCAAGATAGACTGGATAATTTCATTATTGAGCATAGAGCACGTCAGGAATTAAGAAAACAAGCAGGAAGCCTGTGGAATAGTAAACCTGAAGAAGAGCGTACTAGAAAAGTAGGGTGGTTTAAAAAAGAGGAAGATTTGAGTAGAAAACAACTCTTCATTGAGCAGTACATACAGGATAATATTATTGATTATATAAAATCTCTTATGAATACTGTGGAATAACAAAAAAGTCTGGATCTTTATCCAGACTTTTTCTTTATTTTGTAGTACCGAACATCTTATCTGGATCTAGGAAATCCGCAAATTCATCATCTTCATTTGCTCCAGCATCTTTATTTTCTTCATCACTACCCATATCAATAAAATCTCCAAATGCAAAGCCTAAGTCGTCATCATCATCTACATTCTCTATTGTACTAATTTGAGACTTTGTGTACTGAATTTGGCTTTGTCTTTCTTTAAACTCATTAAATTCTTCAACTAAWCCTTTAGATAACCTTGATGGTAATGCATCAGTTTTATAGAACGTATATACACTTCCTAAGAAATCATTCTTACTTACTAAATACCCGTTAAAAACGGTACCATTTATAGGTAGATTATTTGAAACTTCTACTTTAGCATCATCCATAAAGGAATCATCAATGTTTTTTTGCTCATCTAAGATAGCCAGCATGCCAAAATGATGTACTCTTGACGCTTCAACAGAACCATCGTTATTTTTCTTCATCAAATCAATTGGAGGATGGAATGAGCTTCCTCTTAATGACTCTTGGAACATCTCTATAATTGCATGGCTATTTTCTATCTGGTTCATATTGCGTGAAACCTTATTAATAACTAAACAGCCCGTTTTCTCAAGTAAAATACGTTTAAAGTCTTGAGAATCAAGTATTACAGATGTACCAGATCCATTGGCAGCAGTATTTAACTCATGAATAATCTCACTAATGCGTTGATTTGCATAGTCTCGTGAATTGGCAATACCTTTTTTCTCATTTTCATTTAATTTCTTAAATTCATCATAAAAGTGCTGGTTATCAGCAAATACTACAAATGCTACACCTTTTGATTTATCATTTGCTAATTTCCAAATCTCCTGTGAAAATTTATTTACTTGTCGTAATACATCTGGCCCATCTGCTCGGACAGGCAGTGTTACAACAATCCCCATTTTTATAAAGTCTTTGCGTTCAATAGCATTTTCAAAGGCGATTCTCGTAAACTTCGCTTGATTTGCTTTTATTTCAGCCATTGGGTATTGCTGTGCAACTTTTTGTAATTCTTGTCTAATTACTGGCTTATTATGAAAAGCCGAAAACTCTTCAATGGCCTTAATGATTGTAGAAGTTCCTGTGCCTCCACCAAGTCCTGCAAAAAACAAAACAAGTTCATCAGATGGTCTTACACGTTCAGTTATAAATTCTTTTAATTTTTCTTTTGCGTCATCATTTGAATCAAGAACCTTTACCGCACGCTCAGGGTTTTTACCTAAACCACCTAATTTAAGTGAAACTTGATTGCTTTTTGGTACATTTTTTAGTTCGGCTAGATCCCCATCATTACTATTYARYGCTARGCARTTATAWACTGCTGTWCCGTCTGTATGYTTATAYTCMGCAAATTTATCTACCATTCTAGTWCCAGCTTGACCAAAACCAAYCATMGTCATTTTMACWGCTACTTCATTCTTCAAAAAGTTYTTTGCCATTATTTTATCTCTCCTTATTCACTTTTTTTTCKTTTCCCTAATTCAAYWARTACTTGTTGTCCTCTATAAGTTAAGATTAAAAATTTATATGGGTGCATAGTCTTTTCATAAATCAAAGACATTGATGATAATGTACTCACACTTATTTCAGCCGAACGCCTTGATATATTTGTACGTTCAACTTCTAATGAATAAGATTTTCCTTTTGTTTTCTTTACTCTCCTGTCTATAACTACATTTTCCACTATTTCATTAATGGATATGCCCCTCATATATGTTGTCTCTTGAAATTGTTTGTTTACTACGTTTCCTATGTATAGAAATACACTGTATAGTATCTCGTCTTGTTCAAGGATATCAGCAAACATGTTTACTACTTCATCTGCAAACTTGATTGTTTGATATTTTTCACTTAAAACCTCGTTCAAGTTGTCCCCCCCTTAAAGCATTGGTTAATTATTCCTAGAAACATAGTACATCATTATACGTCGTATATCAAGTCATTCTATATAAAACTTATATTCAAAACTTATATATAGAACTTATAAGTCTCTTAATAAAAGAAATCCGTATTTTACATAGGTTCTTATATACGATGTATATATAAAGCGTATATATGATATATCAATCTCACACTTCATGTAATTCACATTTTAACAAGGATTGATTTACTATCATGACTACATGAAATGAACATATCAAAAAATAGCTCTATTTTATTAACATAAAACTTATAAATTATCAATCCAAAACCTTGTGCATTTTATATATACACTTTGTATATACAGCGTATATTAAACACTATATATATCAATAAATTCCATTCTTATATATATCAATTTCACATCAACACTACATAGTAAGCGGTACATGTAAGTTGTGTATATAAGAATTATATGTACCGCTTATATAATAATGAGGGAAAAGTTCTGTATTTTAATAATTAACATTGCACTCATCTATTTATATTGATTAAAAGCTTCCATTAAGTTTCTATAAAAATTCATACTTCATTTTCCCTTCATTAACAATTTGCTTTTACATGATTCATCTCTTGTTAGAAAAGGGATTGTTAATGTTATGTTAATGTATTTCTTCACTTAACTTAACTCTTTTATTAATTCGCACAACTGTGTATGCAGTAAAAACAAGGGTGCTGCATGTGAATCCAATTTCTTATCAATTTCAGTCATTCCTAAAAATCTATTAGGGAAGATTGTTAATTTCATATCCACAAAACTACTCAATCATTTTAAACACTTTGTAGTTTAAAATGATTGAGTAGTTAACTTCGATCGTTCTGACATTTTCACTCCATTATTTTCATATGAACAAAAGACGGTATCTCAAAATTTATTATGTAGTTTTATGGTTTAGTGAATGGGGATCTATATTAAGGTAAAGAGCCCATGGACGTATTTATACCATGCCGTTGATTCAGAAAGAAATAACATTAATTTTCATCTAAGTAAATTGATGATTCAACACAAAAGGAAAAGCCTACAAAAAATTGAATCTCGCACTGAACCAGTAATAGAAGTAGACACTCAATCACAAAAAAGAAATTAATAATCTAATAACGAGGAAAGAAAATCACTCTTTGTTATCAAAATCCTTTTTATAATTCTTGAATAATTTCAATCCATAAAAATCTTAATATTCCTATCTACGTCTTGTTAGGGCGGTATAACATCACTTTATTAGTAATTTTTCTTTTGAATGCTTGTTAGGTATCTAGCAGTACCCCGTCCTAACAATCAGAACAATCTCGTAAATCCCATTAAATCAATAATTTTCTACAGATTTATAAAGCAAGTTATCATCCCAACTTTGGAGTACAAGAGTAGGTATCTCTAGAAGGCAAATCCTCTCATTCATTTTTTCTTGTTTTACAACCAATATTTAGATGTACTAGTATATATAAAATGATACTTATTTAGTTTTAGTTTAATTTAAGATACGAGGTGTATATAATGTTCAAAAAACTGTATAAATATAAACGACCAGGTACCCAAAAATATTTTCATCTAAAAGAAGCAGACATATTTGTTTTTACAGTTTTATATTACAAAAGAGCCCTTACAACACGTCAAATCACTACGTTATATAGTGCATTTGAGGGGAGGGAATGTTCAGAAGCAAGCGTATTTACAAAACTCGACCGATACTCCCAATATGGTGCTATCCTAACTAAAAAAATAGATAAAAGGGATGACAGTATAACAAAACGCGCTTTATTTTCCTTGAAAGAGAAAATAATTGAATTCTTAAAAGAGATAGGGAAGCTCCCACCTGGCGCTTCAAAAAAAAGATATTCACGTATAAATTCACTTCACACTTTATGTTCACGTGAGGTTCTTGTTCGTACTCTACTAGCTACTACAGAGAAGACACAAAATAATGAGATTTTATATAAATTAGATATCCGCTCTTATTACCTGAAGAAAAATATGAAAATTGAGGATGGCCAGTTACCGGTGATACCTGATGAACACATTTCATATCAAGATAAAAATATCTATATTGAAATGGATATGTGTAAAGAAACCAATTCTACCTTAGTTGAAAAAGTAGGCAAGTATGTAGAATATGCTCAAAAAACGAAGGACAATGTTTCAGTTATTTTTGTCATGTACGACAAATCAATGTTCCTTGCAGAAGAAGCAGAACCACCATACGTACGTATGAAGAATCTATTATTTTCTATGAGGGAGTATCACGAACTTTTAATGACAATACCTAATCTAAATATGTACGTCTGCTCACTTAAAGATGCTGGAGACGTTATTTCAGATATCATTCTTGGAAAAGATGACAACCAAAATTTCGAACAAGATATTCTTGTGCCTTTATCTCAACGTACAGTAGGAGATGCTGAATGGCGTTATGCATTTGTTGAGAACGTACAAATATTTAAGGAACCAATAGATGGCGGTCTACGTCGAACTTATAGGMGAGACAAAGACGTTATACAAGATTTCTTCTTTATTTTTGGGAACGAAAATGATTAYCGRATGATCKCTAGATTAGATGACGTCGTGTTTTCAAGAAGARAAGGGGATGACGGTGTTCCACTTGTAGTTATCTATCCTAAACGTGAAAARCCCAGAGATATTCTTCTGATGGACACTTATGAAAATGTACGACTGCTATCAATCCAAAATRAAAGTATCCATATAGACMTGGATGAACAGATCATGGTACGTACTGCAAATAACGTTCATCCGAAAAGACGTAAACTTGTTGAGTTATATTAATCTATTATTTTTTTATATAACACTATATAATTTTATTGATTTTCATTATTYAARGTGGTAGAATARCGTTTGAACATATAATTAAAACTACAATCAAATCAGAACATATGAATTAAGGCAAGCGACACACGCTGTTTTTACAGTGGGTGTCGCTTGCCTTTTTTTATTTGGAGAAAGGTGGAAAATGAAAATGAATTTGCAATTTACAACTGCATCAACAGCCAATGGGGGAGTGCTTTCTGTGAGAGAGGCATTAGCAAATCCAGAACTAGTACTTGAACATATTACAGAAGAAGGTGCGGAGTTCAGCGTTTCACTACAAGATATTCAAATACCTGGTAAGCCTAATTATTATTGGTACGACGTATTGATTGAAACTGCARCTGCTAAGAAAATAGAAGTGAATATTGCTGTACTTTCTCAAGAAGAATATGACAAGCTTTGTGAAAAAGCTAGTATCGACCTATATTTAAAACAGACTGAAGATGCAGCGAAGTTCTTTCTAGAAAAATCAAAAGAGCGATTTAATCCAGAGTTACAAGATCGTTTTATATTCCGCCATAAAGCTCAGCTGTTTCTGTAAGGAATAGGTGAGCCTTTATGGATACGTTTAAGCAAAGGTTACCTTTATTTACAACTATTACACTAATTAGCGCATTTATTATTTCTTTTGGAGTCGGTTTAATAAACTATATAAAGTTACTATACTATGCATTTGAACCACCGTCTTATCCTATAGAAATTACATATGTACCACTTATCTTAATGTTCTTCTCTTTATTTCTAGGAGAATTTAGTTTTCGTTTCTACAGCCGTATTCCAGCTTTACATGTGAAAAATGGGAAACTTTTCATTCTAATTGCTTCACACATCGCAGTTGATATCCAATTCTTATGGTTTGCAACTGCTCCTATYCACGCAAAAGTTATCCCTTATCTCACGGATAAAGCAACGCATGTTAATTTTGGTGAATATSAGGCAGTAGGACAWGTATTAACGGGGAATTTCCACACATTAACCATGATATTTGTGTTTTTACCGACTGTATTTATGATYTTGTTTACYCTTTGGTATAGCGGGCATATTGTTCGTTACCGRGAAGAAATTTTAAAATGGGTACAAAAATATGAATACAAAAACCAYAAGTTACAAAAATGGTTTAATAGTCAGGAACAAAAAATATATCCTGATGTAGAAATTGGTCCTCATATTGAGCATAAAGAAATGGTTCGTATTAAAGGGAAAGATCGCACACTAAACGGAATCATTATTGGTCCGATTGGCTCTGGTAAAACATCTAGTTTAATCATTCCAATGATTAATCAAGATTTACACTGGATGGTACGTTTCATTAATAAGTTCGAAAATRCTTATAAAAAAAATGATTATGATACGGAAGAAGTAAAAGGGACCTTTTTAAATGGCGTTACTG
>NZ_JBFTMA010000034.1:0-15188 GCF_056396725.1 Bacillus sp. 05T31 | reverse complement strand
CTTAATATACTTGAGCAAGAAATAACGATAATAAGTGGAGGATTTTACAATAAATGCAAATAAAAAAACCTTAGAAGAAAATCTTCTAAGGTTTTAAACAATTAGTTAATGTTGTTTTTTGCAACTGTTGCTAATTCAGCGAAAGCTTTTTCGTCATGAACAGCTAAGTCAGCAAGCATCTTGCGGTTAACTTCGATGCCAGCATTTTTTAAACCGTGCATTAAGCGGCTGTAAGAAAGACCATTCATACGAGCTGCTGCGTTGATACGTGTAATCCATAATTTACGGAAGTCACGTTTCTTTTGACGACGGTCACGGAATGCATACATTAGAGATTTCATAACCTGTTGGTTAGCAACCTTAAATAATGTACTCTTAGAACCGTAGTAACCTTTTGCTAATTTTATAACTTTTTTACGACGTTGACGAGTAACTGTACCACCTTTTACTCTTGGCATAATATTACCTCCTAGTTTGTTCTATATATCAGCCGAACTTATTTTAAGTTGTCAAGCATTTGACGAATGCGTTTGAAGTCACCAGCGCTAACTACACCAGCTTTACGTAGTTTACGTTTAGCTTTTGTAGATTTGTTAGCGAATAAATGGCTTGTGTAAGCGTGAGAACGCTTCAGTTTACCAGATCCAGTCTTTTTGAAACGCTTTGCAGCGCCGCGATGAGTTTTTTGTTTAGGCATAGGTATTTCCTCCTCTATCTATTACTTATCGTTTTTCGGTGCTAAAACTAAGAACATACTACGTCCTTCCATTTTAGGCTTAGATTCAATTGTACTAACTTCAGCACAAGCTTCTGAGAAGCGATCTAAAACACGTTGACCGATTTCTTTATGAGTAATGGCACGTCCTTTAAAGCGAATTGACGCTTTAACCTTGTCGCCTTTCTCTAAAAACTTGACAGCATTACGAAGTTTTGTGTTAAAGTCATGTTCATCAATTGTTGGACTTAAACGAACTTCTTTCATGCTAATTACTTTTTGATTTTTGCGCTGTTCTTTTTCTTTCTTCTGTTGCTCAAAGCGGAATTTACCGTAGTCCATAATGCGGCATACTGGTGGTTTCGCATTCGGAGCAACCAATACTAAATCAAGATTAAGACCTGCAGCTAAGTCTAAAGCGTCATTACGAGACTTGATTCCAAGTTGATCGCCGTTTGCGCCAACTAAGCGTACTTCACGTGCACGAATTTGCTCGTTAATCATCATATCCTTGCTAATAGTAAGCCACCTCCAAGGTTTTCTTAGAATACGTTTTGCAATTGTAGAACCCGAACAAAAAAAGTGCGGGCACACGGCACCCACACTTGTAATATCTTTAGTAAGAAATACATTTACCTGCTAACTGCGAATGCGTCCATCAGGTGAGAAGCGGGTGCTTCTACTTGTCAAAACCATATTCTATTATCCTTGATGAGTTTATCATAGGACATGACGTCTGTCAAGAAGACGCGATGTGTTTTACTAACAACAAGAAATATTGTAACAAACAACCAGCATACTTGCAATACTTTTTTATGATAAGTATTGTTTGGTTATTTTTTCTAGATTTTCTTTTTTATAATACATAAAAAAGCCGCGGTACACCGCGGCTCTTTCTTATCGTTTTCCTTCTACCTTAATCATGTCAACAAACGCATCTAATGCGATTGTTTCTGATTTTTGTTCACCATATTTACGTACGTTAACGCCATTTTCAGTAACTTCATTGTCACCTACTACAAGCATGTACGGAATCTTTTGCATTTGTGCTTCACGGATTTTGTAACCAATTTTCTCTTCACGAGTGTCTAATTCAACACGGATACCAGCACGTCGTAATTCATCTTGTACTTTCTTCGCATAGTCTAAATGTACTTGCGGAGAAACTGGAATTACTTGCGCCTGAACTGGAGCTAACCAAGTTGGGAATGCGCCTTTGTATTCTTCAATTAAGAAGGCTACGAAACGTTCCATAGTTGATACAACACCACGGTGAATTACAACTGGACGATGTTGTTTACCGTCTTCACCAACGTAAGTTAATTCAAAGCGTTCTGGAAGTAAGAAGTCTAATTGTACAGTTGAAAGTGTTTCGTCTTTTCCAAGAGCAGTACGAACTTGAACGTCAAGTTTCGGACCATAGAATGCCGCTTCACCTTCAGCTTCATAGTAATCAAGACCCATTTCATCCATAGCTTCTTTTAACATACCTTGTGCTTTTTCCCACATCTCATCATCAGCATAATACTTTTTAGTATCTGCTGGGTCACGATAAGATAGACGGAATGAATAGTTTTCTAAACCGAAATCTTTGTACACTTCTAACGTTAAGTTTACAACACGTTTTAATTCTTCTTTAATTTGATCTGGACGAACGAAAATGTGCGCATCATTTAAAGTCATTCCGCGTACACGTTGTAATCCAGATAATGCTCCAGACATTTCATAGCGGTGCATTGTTCCAAGTTCCGCAATACGGATTGGTAATTCACGGTAGCTGTGAATATCRTTTTTATAAACCATCATATGGTGAGGGCAGTTCATTGGACGAAGAACTAACTCTTCATTATCCATTTCCATTGATGGGAACATGCCATCACGGTAATGGTTCCAGTGACCAGAAGTTTCATAAAGCTCTCTACTTCCTAATACTGGAGTGTATACGTGATCATAGCCTAAGCTTGCTTCTTTATCAACGATGTAACGCTCGATAATACGGCGAATTGTTGCACCTTTTGGTAACCAAAGTGGTAAACCTTGTCCTACTTTTTGGCTATTAGTAAATAGTTTTAACTCTTTACCTAATTTACGGTGATCGCGCTCTTTCGCTTCTTCAAGCATACGTAAGTGCTCATCTAATTCTGCTTTCTTAACGAATGCAGTACCGTAAATACGTTGTAACATTTTATTATTGCTGTCGCCGCGCCAGTAAGCACCTGCAACACTTAATAATTTAAATACTTTAATTTTCCCTGTAGATGGAAGRTGAACACCACGGCAWAGGTCGAAGAATTCGCCTTGCTCATAGATTGAAATAACTGCATCTTCTGGAAGATCGTTAATTAAATCTAATTTTAACTCATCGCCGATTTCTTCAAAGCGACGAAGTGCTTCTGCACGTGGTACTTCATGACGAACGATTTCTAAGTTTTCGTTCACGATTTTTTGCATTTCTTTTTCGATTTTCTTGAAGTCTTCAACTGTAATTGCTTCTTCCATATCAATATCRTAGTAGAAGCCATTTTCGATTACTGGACCAATGCCAAGCTCAAGCTTAACATCTTTATATAAACGTTTTAACGCTTGTGCTAAAAGGTGAGCTGTTGAGTGGCGTAAAATATATAAGCCATCTTCAGAATCTAATGTAATAATAGAAACTGCACCATCTTCTTCGATTGGTGTAACAAGATCGATCATCTCATCGTTTAATTTTCCAGCCACAGCTTTTTTCTTTAAGCCTGGGCTAATAGAAGCTGCGATTTCTTCAGTTGTTACTCCTTTTGGAAACTCCTTCACAGCTCCATCAGGGAAAGTAATTTTAACTACATCTGCCATCACTGGTCACTCCTCTTTTTTTTCAAAATAAAAAACACTCATCCCATAAAAAGGGACGAGTGTTGAATTCGTGGTTCCACCCTTGTTCCAATTAACCTTATTGTTAATTGCTCAAGTTCAACATAACGGTGTTGTCCGTTAGCAATTACTAGAAAAACGTTCACTGCTAAAGTTTAGAGGTGGTAAGTAATTATCCCGTACTAGGAAGCTCGCACCCTAAGGCTTCCCTCTCTGAAAATCGTAGAAAACTACCCATGTCCTCATCATAACATTTCAATATATTTCATTTATGTAGGTAATTATATGCTCAAAAACTTAGAAAATCAAGGGCGTTACCTTTATTTTTTAAATTTTTCACATTGCGCTCAAATTCATGCAAACCATGTAATTCGACCCGTTCTTGAAATACATTTCGCAAAGTAACAATCATATTATGATCTTGTTCTTTCGTATATAAATAAATCTTTTTCGGCGAAATAGAAAGAAGTGGTGCAATTACTTTCGTATCGATATATACATCCTGTTTCTTTAATAATTCTTCATCTATATATTGAACCAATTTCTCCTGTTTTAAACGCCTACCTTTATCATCATAGAAAATAAAACTTTCATCAAAAATAAGATGTACACAGGACAAACGTGATTTCCGGCTACTTACTTGTTGGCGAAGTGTCTCAATGAATATTTGGTATTCCTGCTCCATCTTATACTCATCAATTGCAACTTCAGCAAGCTTAGTTACCATTTCCCTATATGTACGAAGACGAAAACGAACGTATGATGAAAACGAGAATGAGAGCGGATCACAAAGCCAATCATTCAAAGACGACGCAATATAAGATTCAAATTTTTGACGTGTTAAATCACTAGCTACTCCTTTTCTTCTTTCCTTTAAAATCTCATGTGCCATATGCAATATTTGATGACACTCTTCTTGTTCTTCATAAAAAAACTTTTCCTTTAAAATGGTATGAATCCATTCATTTTGTTTCACATTCATAATGAAATATAGTAATACTGGCAATAAAATCTTTTCAATATAATTTGATTCACATAATGGTATATGAATAACAACCTTTTGTTCATTTAAATATACACTTGCTTCCTTATATAAGGATTCTGTTCTTTTCGTTAGTTGTCTGTATACGTACACAGCATCATTTTTTTCTTCGAAGCAAATTTCAATCACTTTTGTCCCCCCTTTTATCCCCGCTCTAAAGGATTGCATCTATACGTTACAAATCCTATAAGAGTCCGATCTATGGAAGTTCACTCTTAGTAGAAACCTATCTCCCATCGTTAGAACATCCACTCGATATGGCTTGCTAATTTTATATATATTAAGGGAGGGAGAAAAAAATGATACAAGCTACTCTGAAAAAATGATTAAAATAAAGTGAAACTTTAATCAGTGGAGGTTTTGTCCATCCTCCACTGATTATTAGCCCGCACCAATCGGGCTTTTACGGGCAGCAGGGCTCCCACCTAACTTCTTTGCTTTACAGCCGAATTTTGAGGTGGGAGTCTTACTGCCCGCCAATAGCGGGATAAAAAAGAGCAAGCTTCTCAGCTCGCTCTTTACTTATTACGACGATTCTTCCCGCCAATTGGGATTGGCTTCGCTAAATATTTAATTCGTTCCATAATACGGGCCGCTTTCATCTCTTCTGCTTCACCGCGCTGTGTATACGTTAAATGATGTTCCAACTGTTTGAAATCAAAGTTAGATGTAAAGAACGTCGGTAAGTTTTCCAACATACGGAATTGCAAGATTGCACCGAGTACATCATCACGTACAAAACTTGACATCGCTTCTGCCCCGATATCATCTAACATTAATACTTGTACACGTTTGACAGCATCAATCTTTCCGCTAATCGAATTATCTTGAATCGAACTTTTGATTTCACGTAAAAATTCWGGGAAGTATACGAGCATCGAACTAATTTTCTTTCGCGCAAGCTCATTTGCAATTGCCCCTAAAAGATACGTTTTCCCTACACCAAATTTACCGTACAAATATAAACCTTGTGCTTTTTTACCTGGTTCGTATGTGTTTAAAAATTCATTCGTTGCACCTATTGCATCAATACGTGCATCTAAATCTGAAGGGTCTAAATTTTCCATAGTTGCCTGCAAAATGTCAACTGGCATATATACACTTTGAACGAGTTTTTCATATTTTTTTCTCTCATCATATGCTACTTTTCTAATACAACGATCGTATTGAATATCAATCATCTTACCTTGAATGACGAGCTTCGGCTCATATCCTTGTAGCATATTTTTACATGACCCTAAATCTGGACAATCCGCACACCCTACACTTTGTCCAATATATTCATATAACTTCACAAGACTTCGTTCAATCATAGAAGTCGTTACTTCACCTTTATGTTCGTCTATAAATTCTTTCACACGAGGGTGCGCCATCACTTCTGCCTTTAAGACTTCATATCTATTTTTAAAGTTTTTATTTTCCATTAATTTCGTAAATGAATTTTGAATATGCTCCATTTTCTCACCTCAAAGAGCGTTCATTTTCTTTTATTAATCACGCTTATATTTTTTCAATACTTCTTCTAATCGTTTCCGTTCATCTTCTAACGTACTTGCATCTTTTTTCGCACTTACGTCATTTTTTACAGGTTCTTTCTCTTCTTCTTTCGACTCTTCCTTAAGCCAATCTGGTACCATTTCTTTTCGCACTGTTTTCTTCGCTGTACGACCTTTTTTCTTCGTCTCAGCCCACTCTTGATATTGACGATTCTCTTCTTTTGCTAGCGCCATCGCCTCGCCTACTGTACCGACCTTTTTTCGCGCCCAATGTCCAGCAATCTTCTCGACATACGTTTTAGCAAGCTTCATATCTGAGCGTAGCATAACGTAATAAATAAGTACATTCACAACCCCTGGCGTTAATTTTTGATTTATCATTACATCCTCAACGATTTGCAAGTCCGCTTTCGTCGCCTCTGCACCGCCTGAAATCTCTTTCAATAGTTGTTTTGGCGAGATTTCCTCTAACTGCTTCATTAGCATCTCTTCTTGCGTAGATGGCTCTTTCTCTTTCATTGTACGAGCAGCATGAGGTTGCACTCTTTCACTTAATACAGGTAACGCTTGACCATTTTCGAATTGATACCAATCGCGTGCTCCCTTCCGAAGCCTTTCGATATCAATTGTTTGCACTTCTGTCACTGCGCCAAGAACGATATTTTGCATCGATAACACATCCACACCGTACACATAAGCGAGTGTAATAACACATTCTCTCACTTGATCTGTAATCGCCTTTTTAGGAACAAGCGCTGATAGTCCGTCTACAAATAAAGAGAAATCAAAGAAGTCGTTCCAAACTTTCGGAGCATCCCCATTCTCGTTACTTGGCATAATTGTCGTTTTCGGGATACGCAGTTCTTCTTGCGCATATTCAAACTGACCTGGGTTAAACGAATCAAATATATCGTTGAAGGAGCGCGTAACATTTTCATAAGAACCAAAATCGAATTCTTCTTCTAAGAAATATTGCTTTACTTGGTTGTATTTTGTCCGACTCAAGCGATTATATAAAAAGATACTTAAAACAATATCATCAAAAAACTGCTTCGGAGATAAAGGTGGTTGCAATTCATATATAAACATTCGAATATCTTTTTCTTTCTTAATATATACATTTAAAAGACCAATCGCTTCTAACCTTACTCGTTCCCCATATATTTCAGGAAGTTGCATTTGCATAGTCACCATAAGGGAGTGATGTGTATTCTCTTTTCCAAACACACGATCTTGCTCTAACTCTCCCCATAGTGTCATGTATAAGCTAAAAGCTCTACTACCTATTAACGGCTGATACAACATCGTTAATACTTTCCGGTCGTAATTATGTAACAACCCTTTCGCACTTACTTTATAACGATCAATCGGCAATAGCTCCATCCATGACTGTTTTTCCATTCTTGCTTTTCCTTTCTCTCATCCAATCTAACCTACATTTCACTCGTTCTATCTTTATTATATAATTTATTAGCGAAAAAGAGCTATTAGCTTCCGCTTCTAGCTCTCTTATCTCGTTTACTTACAGTATATAAAGAGATTTCTTCTACTCTCTCTCTTTTTGCAGTATATCTTTTAATTCTTCAATAAATACATTTAAATCTTTAAATTGACGATACACAGAAGCAAAACGTACGTAAGCAACATCATCAATATCACGAAGTTCTTCCATAACAATTTCACCAATCATATCACTTTTCACTTCTGATATACCTAAGTTACGAAGTTCACGCTCCACACTTTGTGTTACTTCCTCTAACTGCCTTAAAGATACAGGTCTTTTTTCACACGCTTTAATTAAACCGCGTAAAATTTTCTCTTTATTAAACTCTTCTCGTGTTCCTTCTTTTTTAACAACGATAAGAGGTGATTCTTCTACTCTTTCAAATGTCGTAAAGCGACTTAAACAACTTTCACACTCTCTTCTTCTTCGAATAGAGCGTCCCTCGTCTACCGGACGCGAATCTAACACTCTTGTTCCATTATGAAAACAGGATGGACAACGCAATTCATTCACTCCTTTACACTATAATCTTTATTCTTTCGCTACTCACCTACATGTGAAAATATATATACAATATTATATAACTCATTCTTCTATAATGACCACTCTAAGTTATTACATATCGTGATCCTATTTTATATAAACTAAAAAAGAGGTGCATTATACACCTCTTTACATTTTAAATCAATTATGTTCTTTTTTAAAGAGCTTTTGTTTCTCTCTGCTTAATTTCGAAGCTACCAGTGCCTCGAGGAAGCTCGATGCTCTCACGCGTTTTCGCGTTTAAACCTTCTGCAATATATTCTGCAGCAACATTTGGATCAATACGATCCCCACAAGTATAAACATCAATACTTGCGTAACCGTGCTCCGGAAAGCTATGAATTGTTAAATGTGATTCCGAGATAATTACTACTCCACTTACACCTTGTGGTGCAAATTTATGAAAAGCAACCTCACGTACTTCAGCACCAGCTCTTAGTGCTGCATCCACAAATAATTGTTCAATATACGGCATGTCATTAAGCTTGTCGAAATCGCAATCCCAAAGTTCAGCAATCACGTGACGACCCATCGTATCCATAGTATCCATTCTACAGTTCCCCCTTGTAAATTTATTCTAACTGTTCGAATTGAAAACTAATTTGCAATTTGGCTTGCTCCACTACCACGGGGGAAAGTTAGTCCAGAGAGGTCCTAACCCTTTAAGTAGTGACTACGTACCTCAGCTCTTAAGTTTACGAGTGTTAGTATACTTTGTTTATTTTCATTTTGCAACAACAGTTTTTTCGATTTTCTGTCATATTTTCCTCTTTACTTTTCCCTAAAAAAAATTAATGATTCACGAATACAGTAATCCCAACGTTTCGTGGTATGTCCACTATTTAAAAATATACTTATATAATTTTTTTCCTTTTCAGAAAAAAATAAAAAAGAGGGCAAATTTTCACTTGCCCTCTCTCGTTCACTTAAATATGTTGCACATTTTTTTGTTTCGCTAATTCATCAACAACTAACGTTACAAGATCTACAACACGACGAGAGTAGCCCCACTCGTTATCATACCAAGCAAGTACTTTCACTTTACGATCACCCATTACCATTGTAGACAAACCATCAATAATAGCTGAGTGTGTATTTGTATTAAARTCGATAGAMACTAAAGGCTCTTCGCTGAATTCTACAATTCCTTTTAAYGCACCGTTTGCAACAGTTTTGAAYGCTTCATTAATATCTTCAACTGTTACATCACGTTTTACGTCTACTACTAAATCAACAAGAGACACGTTTGGTGTTGGTACACGAAGGGCCATACCATGAAGTTTTCCGTTTAAGTGTGGAAGAACTTTTGCTAGCGCTTTTGCAGCACCCGTCGTTGTTGGAATGATGGACTGTCCGCAAGCACGCGCTCTTCTTAAATCTTTATGTGGGTTATCAATATTTTTTTGGTCATTTGTATAAGCGTGAACAGTTGTCATTAAACCGTTTTCAATTCCGAACTGCTCATCTAACACCTTTACAACAGGCGCTAAACAGTTTGTTGTACAAGATGCATTTGAAATAACAGTATGCTTTGTGATATCTAATTGGTCTTCGTTCACACCAACTACGATTGTTACATCTTCATTTTTACCAGGTGCTGTTAAAATAACTTTTTTCGCTCCAGCTTCAACATGAAGAATTGCTTTTTCTTTAGAGTTAAATTTACCAGTTGCTTCAATTACAACTTCAACACCTAGATCTTTCCAAGGCAACTCCTTTGGATCGCGGTTGTTTAAAAGGCGAATCATTTTCCCATCAACTAGTAAGTGATCTTCAAATGCTTCCACTGTTCCGTCAAACTTTCCATGAACTGTATCATATTTAATTAAATGCGCTAACGTTTCTGATGGATAGCTTGCATTTATTGCTACAATTTTGAATGCGCTTTCTTTTATTGCTTGACGAAATACCATTCTCCCGATACGTCCAAATCCATTAATTGCCACACGAGTCATAATATGTTATCCCCCTTGAATGCGTTATACTATTTATCTCCAATCCCAATAATAGTATAACACAAAAAGGAGATATGTCACTAAGCATTTTCATTAATTTCACAATTTTTTAATCAATAATGTTCCATTCTTTCAAAATAGARGCTAATTGTGTTTTCGTTCCAGTAATTGTGCCATCATTATAAATYACYTCATCTGCCTTCTTTACTTTTTCTTCTAATGGCATTTGAGATTGAATACGAGCCGTTGCTTCTTCTTCTGAAAAGTTATTTCGTTTCATTAAACGTTCCAATTGCGTATTCGGTGTGACTGCTACAACTAAAACACGATCAACGAGATTTGTTAATTTACTTTCAAACAAAAGAGGGATATCTAACACAACCGCTTGCATATCTTCTTTTATGTACATCTCCTTTTGTGCATTCATTTCTTCACGCACTGCAGGATGAACAATTTCGTTTAACTGCAATCGTTTTTCTTCATTATAAAAAACGACACTCCCAAGCTTTGGTCGATCAAGCTCTCCATCTTTTTGTAACACTTCCG
Organism: Bacillus sp. 05T31; assembly: GCF_056396725.1. Taxonomy (NCBI): domain Bacteria; kingdom Bacillati; phylum Bacillota; class Bacilli; order Caryophanales; family Bacillaceae; genus Bacillus; species Bacillus sp. 05T31. The sequence goes on along the minus strand of NZ_JBFTMA010000034.1, from coordinate 4,534 downwards.
TTCCGAACACCTCTATAATTTTGTTATATGCCGGTTTTCCTCGTTCTACAACTTCTCGCGCAATAATATCTGCATCAATAACCGGTATACTCATTTCACGAAACATTTCTGATACCGTACTTTTTCCGCTTGCAATGCCTCCTGTTAATCCAATTACTACTGTCATAATAATCCCCCTCACAATATTAAAGGCGCGAAACTAATGTTCCACGCCCATACTTACATTTTCCAAATTCCAATAATAATGAGTAATACCCCAGGCAGGAATGTAAATTTTTGTAACCATTTCATATTTGATAAAATCGTACCGAGCTTCATTCCAATAAATAAAAATAAAGAACTCATAACCGCGACTAATACCGCCATCATCGCGGGTGCATAACCTAATAAAGATGCACCAATTCCAGCACCAAACGAATCTATAGAAAGAGCGATACCGAGAAGTAGCGCTTCTCCTGCAGAGATAGTTCCTGATTTATCAAAATCTGCAACAGTCGGCTTCCGCAAAATTTGAATCACTAACCCTAGCGAAGCAATTTCTAGTTTCCAAACCTTCTCCTCTTGCTTCGGTTCTTCTTTTTTATCACTTCGAAAAAATTGATATAATACCCAAATACCTATTCCAATAAGAACAAATCCGCCGATACGCGTTGCGATAACAGGTGAAAATATTTTCGCGATCATATGTCCAATTCCCATGGAAACGAGCATTACAGCTGCTGAACAGATCCCGATAATTATAATTGATCTTAGTGGAATTCTTACGCTCCTTAACCCGTATGTTAGCCCTACACTACAGCTATCTAAGCTTAATGTAAAAGCTAATAAAATAAGAGATAAATAAAGGTACATCGGTAAGCTCCTCCCTTATACATAGCTCTGCTCTATGTATATGACAAATGCCTATCCGATGTTATCCCTTTTCTATATTCTAGGTTGGCAAATTGGGCAGTAATGTGTTCCCCTTCCGCCAACAACTGTTTTTTCTAATAGCGTACCGCAAGTCACACACGGTTCTCCTTTTTTCCCATATACATTTAGAAGTTCCTGGAACGAACCAATTTGTCCTTGTGAATTAATATACGTTCTAATTGTACTTCCGCCTCGCTTAACAGCTTCGCCCAGCGTTGTAACAATCGCCTCGTAAATTCTTTCTATTTCTTCTTCTGTTAAAGATGCAGCTTCTCGTTCTGGGTGAATTTGAGAACGGAATAACACTTCATCTACATATATATTTCCAAGCCCTACTAAAAGACGCTGATCTAATAATACRACTTTTATTTTACGATTTGTTTTTTGCAATCTTTCTTGTAAATACTGCGGTGTCAATTCAGCATCAAATGGCTCCGGGCCTAAGTCAGCAAGAGGCATTTGATTCAATTCTTCACCTTTCTTAAAGAGATGCATCGTACCAAACTTTCTCACATCTTTATAATGTAATTCAGTTCCATCTGTAAATAAGAAACGGACGTGCGTATGTTTATCAATTAGCTCATCCTCTTGATGAAGTAAAAACTTACCTTCCATGCGCAAATGTGAAACAATTACATAGTTCGTTACATACAAAAGCAAAAACTTACCTCTTCGCTTTATATTTTCAATTGTCTCGCCTCTTAGCATTTCTTTAAAAATTTCTGCATCATCCGGTCGTTTTACTATTTTGGGATAAGTAATAACGACATCTTCAATCGTTTTTCCTGTTACAAGATTTTCAAGCGTCCGTCTAACGTTTTCAACCTCTGGTAATTCCGGCATTTCATCACGTCCTTATTTCGCATCGTACCAAGTTGGACCGTAAGAATAATCAACTTTTAACGGAACGGCTAGTTCAATTGCATGCTCCATTACTTCAGGTACAAGCTTCTCTAATTTTTCAATTTCTTCTTTTGGTGCTTCAAATATCAATTCATCGTGTACTTGCAGAAGAAGACGTGCTTGTAATCCTTCTTCTTCTAGACGATCTGCCATAATAATCATCGCTTTTTTAATAATATCAGCCGCACTACCTTGAATTGGTGTATTCATAGCTGTACGCTCAGCAAAGCTACGTAAATTGAAATTACGACTCGTAATTTCCGGAATATAACGGCGACGATTTAATAATGTAACCACATATCCTTTTTGTTTCGCATCTTTTACGATTTCATCCATGTATTCTTGTACACCAGGGAAACTTTCTAAATACTTTTCAATAAATTCCGCTGCTGCTTTTCTTGTAATTCCTAAGTTTTGCGAAAGACCATAATCACTAATACCATACACAATTCCGAAGTTAACAGCTTTTGCTTGTCGTCTCATGTTAGATGTTACTTCATCTTTCCCAACACCAAATACATCCATAGCTGTTTTCGTATGAATATCCATGTCCTGTTGGAACGCTTCAACTAACCCTGGATCATTTGCAATGTGAGCAAGCACACGAAGTTCGATTTGTGAATAATCAGCCGCGTACATGATCCATCCTTCTTCTGATGGAACGAATGCCTGACGAATCTTTCTTCCTTCTTCTAAGCGAATCGGGATATTTTGTAAGTTCGGATCTGTTGAACTCAATCGACCTGTTTGCGTTAACACTTGATTAAAACGAGTATGGATTTTAGCTGAATCTTCATGTACAACTTTCAATAAACCTTCAATGTAAGTTGAATTTAGCTTTCCTAATTGACGGTAATGTAAAATATTTGGAATAATTTCATGACGATCCATAAGTTTATCTAATACATCCGCCGACGTAGAATAACCTGTTTTCGTCTTTTTAATAACTGGTAAGTTTAAATTCTCAAACAGAATAACCCCAAGTTGCTTCGGTGAATTAATATTAAATTCTGTTCCCGCAAGCTTATAAATTTCCTGTTCCATTTCCTTTAATCTACCTGCAAGTTCTTCTCCCATATTACGAAGACGCTCCGTATCAACTTTTACACCTTTCACTTCCATATCAGCTAATACACGTGCAAGTGGTAATTCTAATTCCGTAAATAATTCATATTGCTCGTTCTTTTTTAATTCTTCTAAGAACGTTTGCTTTACATCATATAATACATGCACTTTACGAGCTACATGCTCCGCTACTACCTCTAGCTCCGGAACAGCACGCTTCGCACCTTTCCCGTAAACTTCTTCGTCAGATTTTACGGCATGCGTTTCTTTCATTTTCGCTACAGTACGGAAATCTTTATCTGTATCGGCTGGATCAAGTAAATAAGCGGCAATTAATAAATCAAAGTCAATCCCTTGAATATCTACACCTTTCCACTTGAGAGCAACGATAGCACGCTTCGCATCAAATGTATGTTTTCTCATTTCTCCATTTGCAAGCCACTCTTTAAAAGCATCCGATTTAAGAGCAACATCGGCCGGAATGAAGTAACAACCATTTTCATTTTGAATACCAAAACCTTGAATATCGGCTTTATGATAATTATCTTCTTGCACTTCAACAATAAGCGCACTATCTTGCTGAAGCATTTCTTCTGCAACTTCTTCTACAATATCAAATGTAATATCATCTAATTCAGCTGGAGCCGTTTCCTCCGGCGTAACACCTAACTTATTTAAAAGGGATGTAAATCCTAAATTCTCGAACATTGGAATCAAATCGCTTGGTTCATACCCTTTATATTCCATATCATCTACATGCACAGTAATCGGTGCGTCTGTAATAATAGTCGCAAGTTCTTTACTCATAAGAGCTTGTTCTTTATTCGCTTCTAACTTTTCTTTTAATTTCTTTCCACTCACTTGATCTAAGTTTTCATATACTGCTTCTACCGTTTCAAATTGCGTTAATAATTTAATGGCTGTCTTCTCGCCAACACCTGGTACACCTGGAATGTTATCCGATTGGTCTCCCATTAAACCTTTCATATCGATAATTTGCTTTGGTGATAAGCTATATTTCTCAAATAAAGCTTCTTTCGTATATTCATCTACTTCCGTAATCCCTTTGCGAGGAATACATACGAGTGTATTATCTGAAACAAGTTGCAGTAAATCTTTATCTCCTGAAATAACTTTAACATGAAACCCTTGCTCACTCGCTTCTTTCGCTAATGTTCCCATAATGTCATCCGCTTCATAATTTTCCAGCTCATAACGCGGTACATTGAATGCATCAAGCACCTCACGAATAAACGGGAATTGCTCTGATAACTCAGGTGGAGTCTTTTGACGCCCTCCCTTGTAATCACTATACGTTTTATGACGGAATGTTGTTTTCCCCGCATCAAACGCCACAAGCATATGCGTCGGTTTTTCTTCCTCTAGTATCCTCATTAACATCATTGTAAAACCATAAATTGCGTTCGTATGTATACCTTTGTCGTTATTTAAAAGCGGTAGTGCAAAGAAAGCACGATACGCGATATTATTACCATCTACTAATACGACTTTTTTTTCCAAACTACAAACCTCCCCATACATATTTGAAACGATTTTTTCCACAGAAAAAAACCGTTCCTGTCCTCTCTCTATATTAACATGACTAATAGAGAGAAGAAAAATAACGGTTTTTTTCTATCATATATAAACAGAC
>NZ_JBFTMA010000033.1:0-15396 GCF_056396725.1 Bacillus sp. 05T31 | reverse complement strand
CTCTTATCCCCTCTAGCCTCCGCGTCACCGAGTAACGTTATTATAATGGGAACGCTATCCCCAAAACGTATTCTCTTTTCAAAGAACTGTTTATAGGAATAGCTTATAATTTTCACGGTTTTATTTAGTCCCCCAAAAAGTTCGCATTTTGTTCGCTATTTTTAGATTATCCCTAATGCCGTAGCAATCAATTTAACCGCACTTTGCTTCTTCTCATAGAAATATGTCTTCTTGAGTAGTAGATTATGATAAACATCCGAGTCTTTTACCCTTTCGTTTGTCAGAAACTTCCGCTCTACAATATTACGCTCATCTTCATCTAATAAATTGTTAAGTGCCTTTTCAACCTGCTGCACCTTCCATTTACTCGTGTTCCTTGAATCACGTATTTCCGGAAACAAGCTGATTCCTTCTTGCTCCACTTCATTACTAAATCGCATCTTGAGTGCCCTGTATTCCTTTAAAATGCTCACTACTTCCTTCTGTACTTTCTTATCATCGATATCCGGTAACAAAGATAATTGTCTCTCCAAGTTCGAATCCCCCTATTTCAAATTTAGGTTTTTATATTCACATCAGGTACGTGAAATTTTACTATCAAATTACTGAATAAGGGAACGATGACTACAATACAGCCCCCACCACACTGTTAGTCATTGTTCCGCTATCCATTAAGCCTTTAGCAATTTACGTTTCTTGTTATTCATCTTCTCTTTTGCTGCTTCAATGTTATTTGCTACCCTTGTATGGTCCTGATCAATTTGAATCATGCCTTCTAACATCGCTGGAATTATTCCTTGTTCATCGATGTATTGCAAGTAATCAACTGGCGCTCGTTCTGTCTGCTCTCTGTATAGACTTCTTGCCCTTTGGTTGTCGCGACATCCTTACATAAGATTGGATGATTGATAGTGGTACAACAAATACCGACTTATCCTTACTAAACTCTATAAGAAAGAAGCATATTGCTCCCATCTTTTCTACTTTCTCCAGATAATCCAAYTGGTGCYGCGCAATGTTYTTTAAATCAAAKCGATTAGCATTTTCTGTAGACTTCGCYTCAAAYGCKATAGCTCGTCCYTTATACACRCCGTCATAGTCTACTGTACTYTTAGCTTCATAGAATCCATTTAGTACACGGCCACCTTTACTYTTTAACACCTTCACAGGAGTCGGACGCTTGTTTATAAGYGCCACTCYCCCTCTTTGATACATTTCATTCGCTAGATTGATAATCTTTTCAAATGCCATTCCACGGTTACCTTGTCCCATTTTTATTCCTCGCTTTCTATTCAAAGGATTATTTTGTTCAGATTCTGAAAGAATGTTAATATTCTTCATAAAGGAGGTCTACTGATGAAAAATTCATGGAAGAAAGTTTCTTTTATTGCTTTCATAGTAATTGTCCTTTTAATAATTTTATATTTTGGCGGTATGTCACTTTTTTAGAACCAGCCTTGAATAAAACCCAATATTCCGTCAATACTGTAGATGACATTAGATTTTCTCCTTGTTCCCCCTTGGAGAACCGAGCAGTTAGCTTTTGCTAGCTGCTCTTTGTTTGTAAAAAGCACTCAATTAACTGGGCATACATATAATATTCTGTGTTCCTCTCTCTATACATTGAAATAGTCTTTACAAATGGATAATCTCGTCACAAGAGCACTTTATTAAGTTCTCTTTTTGGGTTTTAAACTAATGAAAAATGAAATTTTTACCATAAAGGTAATTGTTAAATATTTTACGCTTATACAGTATAATAGGATAGTTATTGTGTATTGGCATTAAGGGGAGCGTCCTGATTAAGCGCTTCTCTTTTTTTATAAACCAGCATTTTTATTGTAATCTTCCTCTGTATATCTTCTTGATCTGCGCTTCAGTGAATCCCTCGTACACAGAGCAAACACTTCAGGAAACTCACTTAAACACAAATCGATGATAGTATTATCTGTCGTGCGTATATAAAAGTACTTAACCAATCCGATGTAATCATGGTGTAGGTAATAACTCTTAATCTCGTAGTGATAGTTATTAGCTTCCAAGACTTCGTACAATTTGTTTTTCGTTTCATCCATATCGAACATGGATAACTGCCCTTCGATCTCCACTTGTTCTAACATTTCCCCATTCCCCTTTCGGTTAAAGCAGCGTTTTTGTTCAAAATGATGCCCTATCCATTTGGACACATTTACCAGTGTTTTTACCAAAAAATTCATGATATGGTTAATTAGTCGAGTACGTCATTACTTGACGATTACCCTTAGAGGCCCCGCAGACAATCGGGGTTTCTTTTATTTAAATAACGATTTTGTTCACTTTTATAGCTTACTATTCCTCATAGTTGTGTTTTTCTTCTAGGACTTTTATAAAGTTAAAGTGTCCATCGAGATAACAATCATTGATATAACCCCCAAAATATATTTCATTAACTTCGCTTAAAGTAAAATTTTCATTTTTTCATTCAACCAAGTTCATAACATATTCTTTTCCTCCGATAAAATAATGATTAGGTGCCCCACGCGCATTTTATCCACTGGAAATAACACCTTTTACGTACTTAACTATTAGAAACTTCATTTCTGCTACTTCTGCAATAGCAATTTTGTTCACTTTTTTGATACATTTATGAAACATTCACATGTTATCTTCAATACGTTCGATCCTTTTTATAAAACCGTGTGAGATATACCAAAACAAGAATCCCTAGAGCCCTAACTCTAGGGACTCTTGTTTTTAAATAAGGATTTTGTTAAATATACAATTGAACCTTTTTACACTCTCCATATTACTAGCCCACGAAATATTCAGAAACCTTATGAAATTGTAATAATAATGTAAGGTTTCTCAATATGAACCAATGTATTTATGTAGTAAACTATTTATCGGCAATACATATAAAAGGAGAAACTTTTATGACTTTTGAAGACAATCGTAAATTAGGCATTCAACAAGGGTGTATAGTAATAACAGATCAATCACAATATCTTGTTGTTAAAAAGAATGAAAATTATTCTTTATTAARCATCGCAACTGCGGAATGCATAAACTTTGAAGTTTCACTTGAAMATCTTGAAGAAATGGTCCAWGTAGATTTAAAAGAAAAAATTCRAGATATCATTCCACCAGAGAATATTAAAATCGTAGCTCAAAACAGAATATAAAATGTATTTTCTAAGAGCACTTTCTTTAGTGCTCTTTTTTCGTGAATAGTTTCAAATAACTATTTTATTAAAAATCTTTAATGAGCTAATCCTTACAGTTTTGTAAGACTACTGTCACTAAAATCAATTTTTTCACTACAAACTATTTACCATGATTTTCCTTATACACAAACAATAAGGAGCGATTTAAAAATGTTTTTTTCTCAATTAAATATTGATGCTTTTCGAGCTATCAATAATTTAGGGAAGCAATATTCATCCCTAAACTCCACTATGGTATTTTTAGCGGAATATATGGTGTATTTTTTAGGTTTAATTATTATTGCTTATTGGTTTACTCAATCTAAAAAAAACAAAATGATGATTATTCAAGCAATAGTTGCTTTCGTAACTGCTGAAATAATTGGAAAATTAGCAGGGAATTTGCATTTGAATTATCAACCATTTGCAGTATTACCTAATGTTAATAAACTTGTCGATCATGCAGTAGATAATTCATTTCCTAGCGACCATACGATTCTATTTTTTTCAATTTGTTTTTCATTCTGGCTTGTTCGTAAAAAGGCTAGATGGTTATGGCTTGTACTTGCATTCTGCGTAGCTATTTCTCGTATTTGGGTAGGAGTTCATTATCCTTTTGATGTCATAACAGGAGCTTTAATAGGAATTATTTCAGCACTATTTTCATATTGGTTAACACCGAAAATTACATTCATCAAACAATTACTTAATCTTTACGAAAAAATAGAACAAAATGTAATACCCTCCAAAAACAAGTCGAAAAACTTTTGATTAATCTCACAAAGCTAAAAAGATTACATATATTACCGAGTATTTTTCAATATTGTCTTGATCGAAGAGCGCTCCCTTGGGCGCTCTTTAATTTTAAAATAACKCTTTKRTTRARATCTATGAATCCATTTCTTAGGTGAAARACTTTTATAGAACTACCTTTTTTGGACAAATTTACCGGGTGAATTAGCGGAAATTTCGTGTTATTCTGAACTTGTTGAATAACCCAATACATTCAACAATGCTCTTGATTGCATACTTAGTATGCAAYCATCCATCCAGATACCTTAGCTAATACTTCCCCCTAATCGTTGTTATAGCTAAGGTATCTTTTTAGAYGCCCTGTGTGCAGGGCTTTTTCATTTCAGTGATGATGCTCTTTATCCCATCTAATTATCGATGCTTTCAGTCCAATTTCTTAATAAAATTCAAATTTGATTAAAGTAACTGTGTTTTTCGTTCTTCCATACGGATTACTTTTCCACTTTGAGGTGGTTSTATTAGTTGGACCTGACCATTTTTAACAACATATATTCCGTTTATTTTCAAATCTATTTCAGCTGTCATTTCTACAAGATTTTCTTTTCTAATTCCCACCAAGATCACTCCCATATGTTATAATTACTTTTTCGAATAATTATGTCGAGAGCAATCTCGGCTTTTTTGTTTGTCTACAAATATCGCACAACATTTTCTGGAACAAATGATTGTTCAAGTGATAAATGAAGCCGTATTGGAATAGGCTTTTTTTCATCCCKTGCTCGCTTACAYATYTCYTCWGCTTCTTCCCAATCAAATTGTTTAYCCTCCACTCGCTTATAACGCCAAATYCCAATTGTRTAATCYTCAAATAAYTCRTAACGCTYATCAGGCGCTGTCGTTGGTTTTAATTCATCAATCGCTTTGGCTTGACGTGRTATTTGTACAACAACGTCGGCAAAACGTAGTTTAGAATTTAATCGATGATCATGAGCCTTCTTAAAATCAAATGATACAACTGGTTCAACATCAAAGATTGTTAACTGCTTTGGCATTGCTTTTCCCCTCCAATACATGCAAGCTTGCAATTAAGATTCCTTCACGCTGCGTTAACGTTAGTGGTTCTGGTGCAAATACTTRGGAAAGATATAAAGAGGCGAAAAGTTTCCTAGTGRAATCTAGTCTTAAGCARCAATTCCAAATAGTTGATGGATGAACTYCACTTGATTTTGGGCAGACTTGTCCAGTAAAATAAGTTACCTTTTTTTACCATATGCATAGCTTCTATTCCAGAAATAATGGMTGTAGCTGTACGAAAGGATTTCAATCCTARCATCGAACGAACTCGCTTTTTAATAAATCGATGATCTTGTTCCACTATGTTATTGAGATATTTCACTTGCCTTAGTTGGATGCCTAATGGCATCTTTTTTTCTTTTCTCAATTCTTCAACTGCTATAGGATAAGCTGGGTTCTTATCGACTGTCTCGACACGAGGCTCAGAAATATGAAAAGACYGCAAAGCYTTCTTGAAGAATCGCTTTGCAGYCTTRTGGTTTCTTGCTTTGCTTAGGTAAAAATCGATGGTATTTCCTTTCGAATCGACAGCACGATACAGGTAACATCCATTGACTTTTTAATTTGATATATGTTTCATCAACTCTCCAAGAGTCATTGGTTTGCTTGAGATGACGACGGATTCTTTTGTCTAATTCAGGACCATACTGATGAACCCAACGCATAATCGTTGTATGAGCAACGGATAAGCCCCGTTCCTCCATCATTTCCACCAAATCACGAAATCTCAAGTTGTACCGTAGGTACCATCTTACTGTTTGCAAAATAATATCATGATGATAATGCTTCCACTTGAATAAATTTCGCTTTTCCATACTGATCACGCACCTTTTTAGAGTAATMGTATCAGTATGTCCAAGATTTAGAGATTAMYTGMAATTATCTTGAAGTTTTCGCACCAGAACCAGAAAAAGGCACCTAAAAGGCGCCTTCTTCTTATGAGATAAAAATTATTTAGCTAGTTATGAAATAATTATTCTCTCAAATAGACGATATCATCAACTTATTGAAATTGTTTTCCATAAGGATAACGAGAATATCCAATTCGAATCTCCATTTCCTTGGTAACTTTGAACAGCTTCATAGATTTTCCCTTGATACTCTACTCTATCCCCTTTTGTATATGCTTTCCTCGGATCCCATTTTTCATAAGAGGTATTTTGCTCTTTTGTTTTTATACTAAGAACACTACTTTGAATAGACTGATTTCCAGCTGCATCTATAGCCTTCACAGTATATTTGTATTCCATGTTAGCAGTCAGTTTACTATCAGTAAATGTGGTTCCCTGTACCGTTTGAATGAATCTTCCGTCACGTAATATTTGATATTCTTTCACACCTACGTTATCTGTTGATGAATTCCATTTTAACTCTACGCTATTTGTAGTAATGTTGGCTGCTTGTAATCCTTCAGGCCGTGTAGGAGCTTCCGTATCTGGGCTAGGGTTAATAATTTGATCAACTTTCTTAAGACCATTAACTGTAACTTGATACACTATCTTCCTACCAAAGCTCTCCTGTATATTTTTATCCACATTTATAAGAGTCGCCCGGTTTCCACCCTCTAAATGTGTAAACTCAATATAGTCTCCGACTTTCATCGAAATTTTTTGTGTTTCAGCATTTTGTTGCCTGTTTCCATAAATATCTTTATTATATACCACTTTTCCAGATGAATTTTGGACTTTCACACTCGCATATGTACTATCAAAGTAATGATGTGGTACACCTGCTTTTAATTGAATTTGCATTTCTTCTTTTGTCTTATTAAAATCCAATTTTGCAAACTCAAAATCTCCTATTCCTTTCATTGACCATACAAATTGGTTTCCCTCTAAAACATTATTTGATATATCTGGACTATATCCCAAATTTGACAGGATTGACTTTAAATCTGGCAAAACACCGATTTTATCTGTTAACGGATTTTGGGATTTGGTACCTGTATTTTGATTACTTAGTATATTTCTTAATTCAGCTGGTTTATATGGACGACCTAAATGTTCTTTAGCCACACCTTGTATTGAAGTCGCTGCTCCAGCAATAATTGGAGAAGCACTAGATGTACCACTAAAGCCTGTTGTATAGAGACTTTTAGTAATCCTATTAGGCTCAGCACGAGTTGTATCTACGTTTTCTCCCCAACCATAAACATCAATTCTACTACCATAATTTGAAAACCATAAACGTTTATGAGGAACAGTTGACGATGCGGCTCCAATCATTATAGCTCCTGAATCTTTAAAGTCCGGACTATTGCGATTTAATACCTGTTTTCCATTCCGATCTCTAAATTGATCAAGGTCATTAGAACCATTTGCCCCGGCTTCTATCACAATAATTCCTTTATCCGTTCCAGCTCGTATTGCATCAAAGATATCTGGCTGTACTTCAACAGGTAAATATTTATCTCCATATCCATCATATGAAGCTTGTGCCTCTAATAATAAAATATCCCCAGCTTGTAAATTATGTACAGCATTTATTATCGCATCAGCCGTATTATACGACCCATCACCTCTTATTTGGGATACTACTTTGACCTTAGCCTTTGGTGCAATTCCTATATTACCAATCTTATTATCTTCAGCAGAAACAATCCCAAGAACAGACGTTCCATGACCAACGTGTTGATCTATATTTCTACCAGATATAAGCTCAACTTTTTGATTTACTAAATCTTCATGGTCTAATAACCACCCATACTCCATATCTACAAAAGTAGTTCCTTTTCCATCTCCACCTTTAATGCTCCATGCATAAGATGCATTAATCCCATATGGTGCTTCCTTAAGATATCCCTGGTTTAAAAATCTTGGATCGTCGTAAGGGTTAAGCGATACAGTAGGTAATTGTACTTCTGGTAAAAGAGTTGGTTTTTCTTGCATATATACTTCTTCAACAAGATAAGATTTCTTAAACTTGTCCATCAATGTTTCAGCTGTTACTTTATTAGGTACTTCTACAATATAATAATCTAGTAAATTAGAAGATGATTTTTTTTCAGTTTCCCTCGTATCTTTATCAATATTTTCAATCTCTTTTGGGTCCACAGATGTAAATAAACGTTTTAATGTTAGCTGTGGAAATTCAGAAAAGATTTTTACTAATTCCAGATCGCTATCTTCGTTTTTTATTTGCTTCTCAAGTCCATCCTTATACGGGAAATTCACTTCACTTTTAAACTTTACAATAATTTGATCTTCTTCTTTAATATCTGCCTCAGATTGACTTATATTTTTTACAGGACCTTTCGAATCTGCATACACTACATTGGGATTTTCATGAAATTTAATTAGCTCTAATCCTGTAAAGGCCGTAAGTGCAATCGTAGAAATGAATATCCTTTTTATAAATTTCATAATGAATACCTCTATTCTTATTTCTTTATATAACAATTTACAGATTTTTAAAGGTTCTACTTTGAATAAATAACTCAACATCACTTGTGTGTATTCATAAATTATTTTAAAAAATCTTTTATTATACACTCAACAGGTTGTTTATTTTTTATATACAAATGAACTGTTAACACCTATACCCTACCCTTCAAACAACACAACAATTGTCCTCATGATATGAAATATAAGTGAAAGCCCTTTGAAAAACGCCAAAAATATTAAAAATTCACTTATAAATAACCGGATAATTTTATTTCTATATTACTTTATAAATAATTCTTTCTAATTGCTAATATTTTCATAGTAGATGGCGGCACGTTTTTCTAACCATATTAATCTTATTGGACAAAAAAATGATGAATGTGATGTTAAAACTAAGACAAGCTACCTATAATGGTAGTTGTGCAGTTTGTGAGATAGAAGAATGTAATTTGTATGCTACGATCTGACATAATTCTAATGGTATGGAATGTATATTTCTCCGTAAAAGTAACTTGCTTTTATCTTTTTTAAACAATTTATTGTATTATTTTCATCTAATTAGGCACAGAAACAATTTAAAAATTCTTACTACTTTTTAGGAAAAACGTTTTTAGGGTACATTTTAAAATAGCTCTTTTTCTTTRAAATGTTTCTGTGCTTAATATTTAAAATATCTTATGTCAAAATTTYCCGCAAYWAATATGTTAAATGATTYATAATTATATATAATATGGAATATTATACTCTATTAAATATAGCGTATTTAAYTTATTAKKAATTRATTTRTTAGTCTAAGTATGAATTATWAAGTATGTTTTGTTTAWAATTGTCACAATATAATTTTATMTTCGACGTTTTAATTACTTATAGAACATTTACATATGTTATAACTGTTATTTATGAGATAAAGAATCTCTCTACATATAAGATTTACTTAATTTAGATTTTTTCTCTCTCAATCATTTTGTCGAAAAAAGTCGAATTTTCATATTTTTTCTTTATCTTTTTGTTGTAAACGTTTTATTTTCGTGTTACCATCTTAATCAAACAATAGATGGTAACAAACTTAAAATATTTCTTTCCATTAGACACATATAAACGTTCGGTAACAACATGAAATTATGGTCAAAGAAATATGAACTACCTGATAAAATATTCAAAGGGATTTTTACCACCTAAATTTTCTGTTAATTCAGAATGTAGAACTTTAACATTTTGTCCCTAAGCAAAATTTACATTTTAGCGTGGTAAACCCAAAAAACTAAATCACCCACCCAAATTAATAAATGAAATGTCTGGTTATATCTAGTAATAAGTCATGAGAAAATGATTTCTTCCCTAAGAAAACTGAGCCAATTAATAAAAAGCATCTAAATTACTATCTATTGTTGATCACATATTTACCAACTATAAAAAAGAACCTACTCAAGGTTCTTTTTTATTTTAATCATTAGTATTTCAATTATTGATAATCATTGGTGTTGAATCTTTATTTCCTCAGCTGCAATCAAGCATATGCGTCCTTTTTATATAACAAGTTGTTTCATGCGATCCTATTTATTCTTAACATGCCTCTTTAACCTTTCAAACCTTCCACTCTTACATGAATGTCCCTCATCTTTTCATCCAAAGATTTTGCAGTTTTGGCCGCGTCAATAAGCTCTTGCTCCAGATAGAAAGGGATTTTTTTGTCATACTTATAATAAATTTTATGTTCTAGGCTAGCCCAAAAATCCATCGCTAAGGTTCGAAGCTGTATTTCAACATAAACAGTCTCTACTTTTTGGGATAGTGTTACAGGTATTTGTACAATTACATGTAAACTCTGATACCCATTTGATTTTGGATTTTCAATATAGTCTTTCACCTGTACAATTTTAATATCATTTCGTTTGGATAGCTGAGAATATATATCATAAATGTCATTTACAAAAGAACAAATGATTCTCATACCTGCAATATCATACAACTTTTCTCTTGAGTTTGACATTGTAGGAGAAATTCCTTTTCTATCAAGTTTTAGTTGAATACTTTCAAATGATTTAAGTCTCGTCTTAATATGCTCAATTTGATTATGGTTTTTTAAATACTTTGCTTCTTCAGCTATTATATTAATTTTGGTTGTCATTTCATCTAAAGCAAACTTATATGGTAGTAAAAATTGACCCCATTTTCTTACATCTTCCATGTTAATCCCCCTCTTATTTCAACTTTTCACATGTATTGTTCAATTGAATCAATCACATTAAAAACGTTCATCAGATAGACAGAAAGAAGATGCCTTAACTCTAAAAATTCTTCATTTTTTAAACAACTAATTTATGTTCTCAAGTCGATCATCTACTTGATTTGAAATTGGAACTGTTGTTCTTTTAAGAAAGAACGATAGAATAAATGCTACACCAGCAATAACAGCTGATACTAAAAATGCATCATTGATTCCTGAAATAGTTGCTTCCATGGAGATGTGCTGCTGTATTTTTGCTAAGGCTTCACCAGTAGGTGCATTTGTTAGCTTATTTATAGCATTAGACATCATTTCTTCTACATGTATTACTGTTCGATTAGACATAATTGTAACGAGTAGGCTACCACCAATTGCTCCTGAAACCTGTTGAATCGTACTATTCATTGCTGTTCCGTGTGGTGTGAATTCTGGTGGTAATTGATTTAAACCATTCGTCATAATCGGCATCATAACCATTGAGATACCAAGCATACGAGTTGCATATAACACAACTAAATGTGTATACTCAGTGGATCCCGTTAGTTGACTAAATAAAAATGTTGTAACGATTACAATAGCTAAGCCAATAAACGCCAACAATTTCGGACCATATTTATCGAATAATTTTCCTGTAATAGGCATCATAATCCCCATGATTAATGCGCCAGGTAACATTAGCAAACCAGAATCCATTGCGGAAATACCACGGATATTTTGTAAATAAATCGGTAATAACAGCATGGCAGAGAACATCGCCATGTTTAAAGCCACTGAAATAATTGACGATAAAGCAAACATTGGGTATTTATATACTCTAAAGTCGAGCATAGGCTCCTCAAGATTAAATTGACGAACAATTAACCCTACCAACGATGCTAGTCCAATAATAATGGTTAAATAAACATTAGGTGCACTCCATCCACTGTTACCAGCAGAGCTGAATCCATATAAAATACCACCAAAAGCCAAGGCTGATAAGACAACAGATAATCCATCAATATTGTCATTGCTTTTTTCTTTGTGATCATGTAATTTAAAGTATCCCAAAATCCAGACTAAAGCCATTATAGGAGCCATCATTAAGAAAAGTACCGGCCAATCATAATGTTGGATAACCCACCCCGATAATGTTGGTCCAATAGCAGGTGCAAAAATCATTACTAAACCAAAAATCCCCATT
This sequence comes from Bacillus sp. 05T31, assembly GCF_056396725.1. Taxonomy (NCBI): domain Bacteria; kingdom Bacillati; phylum Bacillota; class Bacilli; order Caryophanales; family Bacillaceae; genus Bacillus; species Bacillus sp. 05T31. Next base: position 3,597 of record NZ_JBFTMA010000033.1, on the reverse strand, counting down.
GCTGAGCCACGTTTTTCAGGTGGAAATGTTGTATATAAAACATTCATTAGTAGTGGCATAATTAAAGCCGCTCCTGAAGCTTGAATCATACGAGCCGAAAGTAAGACTGAAAAACTTGGTGCAAATCCACCTACTAATGTACCAATTGTAAACAACCCCATAGAGGTTAAAAATAATCGTCTAGCCGTATATTTTTTTATTAAAAATGCAGTAGTGGGAATTAAAATTCCATTTACTAGCATATATCCTGTCGATAACCATTGTACGGTTGAAGCACTCACATCAAAATCCTTCATGATAGATGGTAAAGCTATATTGAGCAATGTATTACTTAATAACGCTACAAATGCTCCTATCATTAAAATCGCTAATAAGCTAAAAGAAGCTTTTGTTTGTTTTTCTTTCATGTATATGCCCCCTTCTGTACTATCGGTTTATTTTTATACCTCAAGTCCAACAAGGTTAATGATATCTCATTAGCAATTAATTATCAACAAAAATGTACCGGTTGTCCAAAATTGTACTAGTTGTATTTTCTTTGTTACAATATATTTATTAATATAAGAGCATTACCTCTAAAGGAGCTTAGAATATGAATAAGAAGAAAAGAGACGTTTTAGATAAAGCACATGAGCTATTTATAGAACAGGGATATCACGCGACATCTATTCAAGATATTTTAAATCATAGCAATATTTCCAAAGGTTCTTTTTATAATTATTTTTCTTCCAAAGGCGAACTATTCAAAGCTGTATTTAAACTTATCCAAGAAGAGATGCAAGTGGAAAGAGACAAATTACTTATTGGAGAAGATTGTAAAGATATTGCTATCTATATAGAACAAGTCAGCCTCATGATGGAACTTAATAAAAAAAACAAGTTAATGCAATTAATTGAAGATGTGCTTGTATCAAACGATCCAGATCTCATACAATTTATTAAGCAGTCTAAATACTTATTTTTAAGTTGGGTGTATAAACGCTTTACAAATATTTTCCCCGAGGATAAATCAAATTATTTAGTGGATTGTGCGGTTATTTTCATAGGTATGATGCAGAATATTCTTCATACCAGTAATGCATGGAATCAAACAATTACCATAAAGCAAATTGTTACTTATTGTATGGATCGGATAATTATCATTTTGGAAGATATTAGTGAAAAAAGCATTCAATTATTTACACCCGCATATATAAATGAATTTTTACCTCAATCAGATTATAATGATTTTTTTAACAATGAATTTTCAATTGCTACGCTAAACTTAAAAAAAGTAATTGAGAAAAAAAATGGTTTCGAAAAGCAGAAAATGACAACATGTTTAAACCTGTTGTACTTTATTCAAGAAGAGATTATGTATAATAAAGCAGATTCAAGAAAATTTTTAATTGAAAGTGCTTTAACAACTTTAAAAAATAGTCCAGAAATCAATGCCACTCAGGAATATATACAATATGAACAAATTTTAGGGAAAATGGACTATTTTCCGATTTCATAAATTTCATTTTCTTCAATCTAAACTATATACACAAATTTAAAGGTATTCTTATAATGAAAAGACCCTATATCCTGTATATATAGGGTCTTCCAATATATGTTTTTTATCATCATATTTAACGTTGGATGATATTTCTCAGCTATTCCTCTCTGGCCTTTCAAAAGTTTCTTTACCCATTTGAATTAAGTTAATCCCTCTTACAAAAAAGATATCTGTTCTTACTCTGGCTTCATTCCTTTTGAAAAGTATTTTAACGTTTAACTCACATCTGATAGAGATAAGGAACTAATTTCTGGATTTTTGTTAACTCGGTTTATATAGGTTTCTTTTATTTACACTTGCGTACTTATATAGATACGGTGATGATTTTACTTTTTGTTTTTTTATTTTTATTTTTATTCCTATACTTTACACTACCTAACTCAATATAATCATAATATTCTAGAGCAACTTTTAAACCTTTATTTAATCTAACAATTACAGTAATATTATTTATATACACATATATACGGATTTTTGTGTAATTATCCTGTTTTTTATGCTATACTTATTAAGAATCGACAAACATGGTTTTCTTCTTATTCAAATTTAATAGTTACATCTACTTAAACAGATTGTATATTTTCAACCCAAAAAGACACCTTAAGGTGTCTTTTTTCAATATGTCCATGTTTTACTTGATTTGTTTTTATTTGTTAAAACAAGCAAAGTATTCACAGAAGTACTTTACTCATCATAATGTACAATTGCTATAATGTTCTTCTATGCAATCATGATTCTAAGATTTGTGCTTCTATAAGTCCAAAATTCCCATAACTTCTTTCGTAAATAGTTTAAAGTCTTTTAGATGTTTTTCAATAATTTGATGAACAATATCTAAGTTTACACTTTGATAATCATGAACAGCAATATTTCGAAATCCCACCATCGCCTTTAATTTACTTGCTAGCTCTGCGCTAAGTAAATCTGCTGCAACCAACAAATCAAAAGCGTCTCGACTTAATTGAGGTAATCCTAATTTTTTCCCTGCAACAATATGCATTGCTAATTCAATACTTGCTTCGCAAGCTCTTTGTATGTTCAATATTATAGAATCTTGCTTTGTATAATCCTCCAAATTATCAGGATTATTTCCATATACGTCCTGTATTCTTTTTATACACCGCTCTATTGTAGAAATTTTATTCAAAATGACTTCATTCTTCATAGATAGAACTTCTTTTCTTTATATCATCAAATACTATCTGGCGTTCCTCATTCAATTTTGAATACATTTTTAAAGTCTTCATTTCAAAAATGATTTTTCGTTCTTCATCAGAACAAAATACTGCCTTACCTGTATGTATAATCTGAGCTTGAAAAACTGTAGAAGCTCCTGATAAATCAACTAAATCAACATCTCTATGAACAATATCCGCTAACTCCTGTGCTAATAAAAAACGTTCATAATTCCCTAATTTTATGTCACTTAAAAACAGGGCCATAGGCGGAGTCTATACAACCCATGGGGCTCAAGCAACAATGTATGCAGTATATCATGCAATGCAACATATGCCATACTATCCTCATCCAGCTATACCTTATCATGAAACCGTACAATATTATCCAGCTATAGAATATACATCTCAAAGTATATATCCTACTACTTTACAACAATTCCATTTTATTAACATTCTCTTGTTTTTAATCTGTTCGGTTTGGCGACATGCCACCCCCCGCCGAAATCCATTCTTTGCGCTTTCCACTTGTTTTGGGGTGTGAGTGCAAAGAATGGGGTGAAGCGAAGCGAGGGACTAGCCACTTTTAGTGTCATAGAAATCTAGAGTAAGAGTTAAGTTCATGGACAGCCGATCTAAGCAGTTCGGTAGGTACAATTGCTAGTGCAAGTCGTGCTACCTAAATCCTACCTAAATCCTCGTTTTTGTTATTCCTTTTAGATATTAGTTTACTTTCATTTTATTATGAGGAAAACAAAAGACGACTTTACATTAGTCGTCTTTTAATCTAAAAAATCTATACAAAATCAATAAAATAATTAAGCATTTATTTTATTTAAAATTGAAATCTTATTAGTAGTAAATAGTACATAAATAGTACAT
>NZ_JBFTMA010000032.1:0-15439 GCF_056396725.1 Bacillus sp. 05T31 | reverse complement strand
GTTACGTGAGGGAGTATGATTTTTGTAAACATATTGTTAGGAGGAGTGTAGGATGAGCAAAAAGGAAGGCTACTCAATTGGTGAGTTTTCAAAGAGAACAGGTATATCAATACGAACACTACAGTATTACGATGAACTTGGCCTGCTTAAACCTGAAAAAAATATAAGTTCAGGACACCGTGTATATAAAGATAGAGATATATTAGCGCTCCAAAAAATAGTGAGTCTTAAAGTATTAGGATATAGTTTAGAAGAAATTCGTGTCRTGCTCAATGTGAAAAGTTTGAATATAAGCTTAAAAGAAACATTACAAAATCAAAGAGTAGCCTTTGAAGAAAAGAAAAAACAACTTGAAGTTTCGATAAAGGCGATTGAACGAACAATGGTATACCTTGAGGAAGATGAAGAGGTAGATAGTAACATATTAATGAGCTTAATTAATAGTATCCAAAAAGAAAACGAACAACGTTTATGGCTTGAAGAATATGTATCAAAAGAAGTGGCTGATGGATTATATAATAAGCCGGAAGAAGAGGAGATAGCACTTGATAAAGAATTTATGTGTTTAGCAAAAGAAGTGAAAAGGTTATTTGGAAGACAAATTGAGGATTCAGAAGTGCAAAAATTGGTTGATGAACATATGAAAGCGACTCTTAAGTATGTCGGTGAAGAGACAATGTATTCTCTAGGTAAATTAGAGAATGTAGAAGAACAATATAATAATATGATGCCTTCTCCTTATACGGAAGAAGAAGAGGCGTGGCTTAATGAAGCGATGAAATACTTTATGATCCAAAATGGTTTGTATAGTCCACCTAAATAAAAAATGCCCTATAAGGGCACTTATTACTCTTTTCCATCTAATAAACGACCAAGTCCACCTAATACACTACCTTCACCAGTACTTTGAGCTGCTGGGCTTGTAAGGCGTGCTGCTAAGCGGCTAAGTGTTAAGGACTGAATCCAAACCGTTCCAGGACCTTCTAGCGTTGCGAAGAATAAACCTTCACCGCCAAATAGAGCTGTTTTTACTTTTCCAACGAATTGAATATCGTAGTTAACATCTTTTGTCATTGCAACGAGACAACCTGTATCAATGCGAAGTTTCTCACCAGGTTTTAATTCACGCTTATATACCGTTCCTCCTGCATGCATGAAAGCTAGACCATCACCTTCAAGTTTCTGCATGATGAAACCTTCACCCCCGAAGAAACCAGTTCCTATTTTTTTAGTAAACTCAATTCCGATAGAAACACCTTTTGCGGCACAAAGAAATGCATCTTTTTGGCAGACTACTTTTCCTTGATATTCTGTTAAATCAACAGGAATAATTTTTCCAGGATAAGGAGCGGCGAATGATACGTGTCGTTTGCCATGACCTGTATTTGTAAATACAGTCATAAACATACTTTCACCTGTAACGAGACGTTTACCTGCGCCCATTAATTTACCGAATAGACCACTAGATGGTCCAGAACCATCACCGAAAATCGTTTCCATTTCGATATGATCTTCCATCATCATCATTGCGCCAGCCTCTGCGACAACGCTTTCTTCTGGATCCAATTCAATTTCAACAAACTGCATATCATCGCCATATAATTTATACTCGATTTCATGTGCTTGCATTTTTTCACCTCATCATATGTAGTAATTATATTGTACAAAAATTAAAGAAATTAGAATACTGTAGTTTTATTAATTTTTGAATAAAAATAGAATGAAAATTTATGATTATACTAGGCTTATAAAAAACAATGGGACGAAAGTGTTCTCATTTGACGTTTTTGCTATAGCATGATATAGTGAAAACACTATTGAGCTACATAATGTGGTACGGAAATAAAGCACGTTGTATTAAAGGCTGTAAGCTTGTTATACATTCATGTCCTTTATATCCACCTTTTCATGTGGATTCATAGTTTCATTTTTATTTAGGAGGTACATGACATGCAAACAGGTAAAGTAAAATGGTTTAACGGCGAAAAAGGTTTTGGCTTCATCGAAGTTGAAGGCGGAGAAGACGTATTCGTACATTTCTCAGCTATTCAAGGCGACGGCTTCAAAACTTTAGAAGAAGGTCAAGAAGTTTCTTTCGAAATCGTTGATGGAAACCGCGGACCACAAGCAGCTAACGTTACAAAAAACTAATTAGCTAGCGAAAAAAAGCATTCCGAATTTCGGAATGCTTTTTTTATGCTTTAGAACCAGACTCATCTGAAGATAATTCACCTTTAAAGGTGCGTTCTTCARAGTCATCAAGCAATTGTTCATATTCTTCATGTTCTTCTGTTGCGAAAACTTGTGGGTTTTTTCCATACATATCTGTTCCAATAAAGTTTTCGAAATCCTCTACATACCCAACATTTTCTTCACTATTTACGTACATGCCATTATAGTTTTTTGAATCCTGTCTTTCTAAATCGGATGGTGTTTCTGATGTTCCGTAATTTGCGACGTCTTGCCAAGCATCTTCAGCATCGTACTCTACAGAATGATCTTCGTCGTGCTTATGAAACGAAGAATTTAGCACCTCTTCTTCAACTGGGCGCGCCTTCATATCTAATTTATTTGTAGTGTGCTGAATACACGTTGTAGCAGTTGGCATTGCTTCTAATCTTTCAAATGGAATTTCCTCACCAGACACTTCGCAAATTCCGTACGTACCAGCTTCAATTTTTTGCAGAGCATGTTTCGTATCTTCTAACTGTTTATGCCAAAATTCGATGAGTCCGAAATCTTTCTCACGTTCGTACAATTCTGTAGCCATATCACCTGGATGGTTGTCATAGCTAGACAATTCTCCTACTGAATCACGTTCAGATGCACGGTTTTCATCTTCATGAKTTTGTATCGTTTGTTCAACTTCTTGCTGTTGTTTTTCTAGAATAGATTTAAATTGATTTATTTGTTGTGGAGTTAACATAGTCGTCCACCTTCCTACAATTCAGTTTCTTTACATAGTATGAGCGTTGAGAGTAGGAATTATGAGATGAATTTCAGCCGGGAAGTCGGTATATGAAAAAAGGAGCCGCATAAGCAGCTCCTTTCTATCCCGCTATTTGCCGGGCAGTAAAACTCCCACCTTAGAATTTGGCTGGAGCAAAGAAGTTAGGTGGGAGACCAACTGCCCGTAAACGCCCGATTGGTGCGGGCTAATAATCAGTGGGGATGAACAAAATCTCCACTGATTAAAGTTTCACTTTATAGGAAGTATCCAAGCAATAATCCGATTCCCATTAGGAGACCGAAAATTGTATTTGTTTTTGCTGTTGAAATCATCGCAGGTACCATTTCCATTGGAATGCTTTTGCCGATAAAGCCTTTCGTCGCTTTAAATGCTTTCGGTACACTTAAGAATACGATAAGCATCCATGGTGATACGATGTTAACGATGATTAAAGCGATTGTCCAAATGTAGGCAACGATAAACATAGAAGCAAGTACACCAACGGCTCTTTCGCGTCCAACGAGAATTGCTAACGTTTTACGACCATTTTCTTTATCACCATCTAAATCACGAATATTGTTAGATAGTAAAATTGCACCAATTAAAATGGAGCTTGGAATAGATAATAAAATCACTTCTGATGTTACTGCGCCTGTTTGGATAAAGAATGAAATACCAATAATAATGACACCCATAAATAATCCTGCTGTTAGCTCTCCAAATGGTGTGTACGCAATTGGAATAGGGCCACCAGTGTAAAGGTAAGCAACGGCCATACAAACAAGACCGATTGCAGCAAGCCACCAGCTAGAGTTCATACAAATATAAACACCTAATAGCGTTGCGATGCCTAAAAATCCGAATGCTAAGTTAAGAACGGTTTTTGGTTTAATGCCATCGCGGACGATAGCACCGCCTATTCCAACTGAACCTTCATGATCGAGTCCTCTTTTATAATCAAAGTATTCATTAAACATGTTCGTTGCTGCTTGAATGAGAAGGCAAGCAAGAAGCATCATAAAGAAAAGAGGAAGATGTATTTGATTTATACCTCCGACCTGCATTGCAAAAGCTGTTCCGATGAAAACAGGAACGAAAGCTGCTGTTAATGTATGGGGACGTAATAAACTCCACCAAATTCGCCAGCCTGTTTGTTTACTTGGCTTTGGCGCCGTAGGAGAGGAATTCGTTTCGACGTTCATTTCCATGTTGAATCCTCCTTGGTCACATATTGTACACAATTAAGTGTAGAAAAAGCATCATTTAGTGTCAACGTTTATTTTCTAGGAAGAGAAGGTGAATTTCTCAGAAATGCTAAACGTTGACAGGCCTTTCCTTTGAGGTGTATCTTAAAATCAAGCGTAATTATGACTATTTTTCGCCCATAGGGGGGAGACAATTGTGATTCAAACGAAACGAAAAGGCTTACAAGAAGTTCTTGTTACAGCTATTAAGCGTGCGACTGATGAAAAAACATTAGTTAGTTTTGTAAAACAAATAGATTGGGTGGATCCACTTCTGTTTTATGCAGCAGGAAAAAGGATCGCATTCGAAAATAGATGTTATTTTGCAGACCCAGCTCAGCATGTAATATTTGCTGGAATTGGCTCTGTTTTCACTATAGCAAATTCTTCTCACAAACGCTTTCAAACTGCTCGTGACGAGTGGGATAAAGTAAAAGAGAAAGCATTCGTACAAAGAGAAGGATACGAATTTKGAACAGGTCCTCTTTTATTTGGTGGATTTTCATTTGACCAAGAAAAAGAAAAAACGAATCTTTGGAAAGAATTTGATGATACCACATTTTCACTACCAGCATTTTTATTAACTGTAAAAAATGAAAAGGCGTGGTTAACGATTAATCAGTTCGTTTCAGCTGAAGATTGTGCAGAAACTCTTTATAACGAAATTATTTCTGTAGAAGAGAGAATTTTACAAGAGAGTAAATGTGCACTAGWAGGATCAAAATTAACAGTTACTTCTAAAGTAGAAGTTGATCCGARKGGCTGGATGAAYGCGATTGGAAAAGTGCARGATGAAATGAAGCAAGGGAACGTGCAGAAGGTTGTATTAGCAAGGGAGCTAAAATTAACGATGGATCAGCATATTGATTCCGTTCTTGTTTTAGAAGCGCTTCGCATTGGGCAACCGGATTGTTACGTATTTTCTTTTGATTATAAAGGAGCATGCTTCTTAGGGGCGACACCTGAGCGATTGATTCGAAAAGAAGGCGAGAAGTTYACATCGATGTGCCTTGCTGGTTCAATTGGTCATGGCAATTCTATAGAAGAAAGTAAACAAAATGGTAAGACGCTTCTTCATGATGAAAAGAATTTGGCTGAACACGGTTATGTAGTTAACATGATTCGAGGTGTGCTAAGTGAGCATTGCGAATCTGTTAATATTCCGGAGAGCCCAGGCTTATTAACGACGAAAAATTTAATCCATTTATATACGCCAGTAGAAGCAAAAGGTGATGCAAGTCTTTTAACGATGGTAGAAGAATTACATCCAACACCAGCTCTTGGTGGTACACCTCGTCATGAGGCGTTGAAATTAATCCGTGATGTAGAGCTTTTAGATAGAGGATTATATGGTGCACCAATTGGCTTTATAGATGATGAAGGAAATGGTGAATTTGCGGTTGCACTTCGCTGYGGATTATTAAATGGCGAGAAGGCATCCTTGTTTGCCGGCTGTGGTATCGTAATTGATTCAGTAGCGCAGCTTGAATATGAAGAAACAAGTTTGAAGTTTAGACCGATGCTTGGTGCTTTGGAGGAATTAATGAAATGAACAATCATATAGAAGCATTATCATATTATTTAGGCGCGTTCGTGGACGAACTGACGCGTCTAAATGTATGTGATGTTGTCATTAGTCCTGGCTCACGGTCAACGCCGATTGCCTTACTAATGGAACAACATGAAGGAATGAAAACATATTTACATGTAGACGAAAGATCAGCAGGATTTTTTGCGCTCGGTATTGCGAAAGCAAAAAAACGTCCTGTTGCGCTATTATGTACGTCAGGGACGGCAGCAGCGAACTATTATCCAGCTGTATGTGAAGCGTTTCATTCACGAGTGCCGCTTATCGTATTAACAGCGGATAGACCGCATGAATTAAGAGATGTGGGTGCACCACAGGCGATGAATCAATTTAATTTATACGGTACTTTTGTGAAGCAATTTACAGAGATGGCACTTCCTGAAGCGAGTGAAGCAATGTATCATTACGCTCGAATGACAACGCAGCGTACGATAGCAAGCGCACTTCTAGCGCCGCAAGGACCTGTTCATCTTAATTTTCCAGTTCGCGAGCCGCTTATACCGGATTTCTCATTAGAAAGTTTATGGGATAAAGGGCGTGGTGAATATACAGGAGTAGTTCAGCAAGGGAACGTGACGATGCCGAGTGAATATGTAGATTCTCTTGTAGGGCGCCTTTCACATATGGAAAAGGGGCTTATTATTTGTGGAGACGGCAGTCATCCAGAAATAACAGAAGTTGTTATGAAAGTAGCTGAGAAAACAGGGTATCCAATTTTAGCAGATCCACTTTCTAACCTCCGTAGTGGTAATCATGATAAAACGATGGTTATAGATTGTTACGATACATTTTTACGAAATGAATTGTTAAAAGAAACGTGGAAGCCGAATGTTTTAATTCGTTTCGGAGGAATGCCTGTCTCTAAAGCATTAACGCAGTTTATCAAAAAACAAACGAAAGCTGTTCATATCGTTGTCGATGAATCTGGACAATGGAGAGATCCAGCTCTAGTTGCGACAGAAGTTGTACAAGCTAGTGACAGTGAATTTTGCAGAGCATTACTAGATAAAATGCCAGTTATGAAAAAGAATGATTGGTTCGGAATGTGGAAACATATAAACGAGAAAACGAGAGAAACRCTTCGTGAGATGGAAACATATGAAACGGCRTTTGAAGGAAAAGTAATTACGGATATTGTACGTGTATTACCAGAAGGGGCAACGTTATTTGCGAGTAATAGTATGCCAATTCGCGATACCGATTCATTTTTCTTCACATCGGATAAAAACATTCAAGTAATGGCGAACCGCGGTGTAAATGGTATTGATGGAATCATTTCAACAGCTTTAGGAGCGAGTATTATTTGTGATCCGCTCGTATTAGTAATCGGTGATTTATCATTTTATCACGATYTAAACGGACTATTAGCCGCGAAACTACATGAGTTAAATATAACGATTGTTGTTGTAAATAATGATGGTGGAGGTATTTTCTCATTCTTACCACAATACGAGAAAAAGGAACATTTCGAATCATTATTTGGAACACCAATTGGGCTTGATTATGAACATGTTGTCAAAATGTATGGTGGTTCATTTAGCCGTGTAAATGGTTGGGAAAACTTCCGAGAAGAAGTACAAACTGGAACGAAAACGAATGGATTACACGTTGTGGAAATTTGTACGAATCGCGAAGAAAACTTGAAATTACATCGTGAACTATGGGCAAAAACAATGGACGTTATTACTACATCTTTGCAAGGTGAATCAAAATGAAAGTAACATTGCAAGGTGTATCGTATGAATATGAAGTAGCCGGAAGCGGGGAACCACTTCTACTTCTTCATGGTTTTACGGGAAGCATGGAAACGTGGGGTTCCTTTATTCCTTCTTGGAGCGAGCAGTTTCAAGTCATTCTAGTAGACATTATTGGACACGGGAAAACGGAAAGTCCTGAAGATGTGACGCATTATGATATTCAAAATGTGGCACTGCAAATGAAAGAACTACTGGATCATCTTCATATTGAAAATGCGCACATACTTGGCTATTCAATGGGTGGTAGACTTGCGATTACGATGGCATGCTTATATCCAGAATATGTGCGTTCGCTTCTTTTAGAAAACTGTACAGCTGGACTTGAGAGTGCAAAGGAGCGAAAAGAACGCAAGGAAAAAGATGAACGACTTGCTGATAAAATTGAGCAAGAAGGCATCCGAGGTTTTGTATCGATGTGGGAAAATATTCCGCTATTTGAAACGCAAAAACGTTTAGCGCAAAACGTAAAAGAAGCGGTGCGAAAAGAACGACTTGCTAATAATCCAAAAGGACTTGCAAATAGTCTTCGCGGCATGGGAACAGGAGCTCAGCCTTCATGGTGGAACGAATTGCAAAACCTAAAAATACCTGTCCTTTTACTGAATGGAGAAAGCGATGAAAAGTTCTTTCGCCTATTAAAAAACATCGAAAAATGCATCCCTCATGCGAAATTTGTCAAAATTGATGGGGCTGGCCATGCAATTCATGTGGAACAACCGGAAAAGTTTGATACAATAGTAAAGGGATTTCTAAAAACTATGCAGTGATACTTTTTTCCTTGTGAAGGAAGTTGAGCTTATAGAGAAATTAATGAGAGATCATTAAGAGTATAAAAAGGAGGTAATAGTAATGACTATTGAATGGGTAAAAGAAGGCAATTACGAAGATATTATTTATTCAACATACAATGGCATCGCAAAGATTTCGATTAACCGCCCTGAAGTACATAACGCATTCCGTCCTAAAACGGTAATGGAGTTAATCAATGCTTTTGCGCACGCTCGTGATGATGCAAATGTTGGCGTTATCATTTTAACAGGTGAAGGTGGACGTGCATTCTGTTCTGGCGGCGACCAAAAAGTTCGCGGTCATGGTGGATATGTAGGTGACGACCAAATCCCACGTTTAAACGTATTAGACTTACAACGTCTAATTCGCGCAATTCCTAAACCAGTTATCGCAATGGTAGCAGGTTATGCAATCGGTGGTGGACACGTACTTCATATCGTATGTGACTTAACAATCGCTGCAGACAACGCTGTATTCGGACAAACAGGTCCTAAAGTAGGAAGCTTTGACGGTGGATACGGAGCTGGTTACTTAGCTCGTATGGTAGGCCATAAGAAAGCTCGCGAAATTTGGTACCTATGCCGTCAATACAGCGCACAGGAAGCGCTTGATATGGGCTTAGTAAACACAGTAGTACCATTAGAAGAGCTTGAAGCAGAAACAGTACAATGGGCACAAGAAATCTTAGCAAACAGCCCAATGGCACTTCGTTTCCTAAAAGCTGCATTCAACGCAGACACAGACGGTTTAGCTGGTATTCAACAACTAGCTGGAGACGCAACGTTATTGTACTACACAACTGACGAAGCAAAAGAAGGCCGCGACGCGTTCAAAGAAAAACGCACTCCGGACTTCGGTCAATTCCCTCGTTTCCCGTGATGAAACCAAAAGCGGAAGCGGCTCGCTTAGAACAAGAGGGCGTTGGAACTCCTGACGTAGAGGCGCTTTTTGCTTCGTAGGAAGGCGTGAAACGACCGACTGTTCTAGCCGCTGTAGCTGGATGAAACCAAAAGCGGAAGCAGCTCGCTTAGAACAAGAGGGCGTTGGAACTCCTGAAAAAGAGGCGCTTTTTGCCTCGCAGGAAGGCGTGAAACGACCGACTGTTCTAGCCGCTGTAGCTGGATGTTTCAAAGCGGAGCCGACTGTTTAGCTCCGTAGGCTAAGGTTCTTTCGCACAGAAAGTGTTTTTTACTTTCTCGTGCGGAAGGTTCTTAGACGGAAGCAGCTCGCACACAATGTGAGACGCTCCCAAAAGATCACACCGGAAACAAAACAACTAAGAGACTTGATGTCATATCAGGTCTCTTTCTTTCATGAAAGGAGAATGAGTGATGGAGACGATGCCGAATTGGTTAATGCAACGTGCATTTTTAACACCTGATCGCACTGCAATTGAAATTGAAGAGGAGAAGGTTACTTTCGTGCAGCTGCATGAAAAAGTAGTATCTGTTTGTGAACACCTCACGCATGTAGGAGTGAAGCGGGCGCAAAAGGTGGCTGTTCTGATGAAAAATGGTATGGAGATGATTACAGTTATTCACGCCCTATCTTACATAGGTGCGGTAGCTGTGCTTTTAAATACGCGTCTTTCAAGAGAAGAGCTACTTTGGCAAATGGRTGATGCGGAAGTTGTTTGTTTAGTGACGGATCAAGAGTTTGAGACGRAAAATGTTCCRGTATRTTCATTTGCTGAAGTGATGCAAGGACCGAAGGCGGAAGCATTTATACAAGAAGAATTCTCTTTAGAAGAAGCGATGACAATTATTTATACGTCAGGGACGACAGGGAAACCGAAAGGCGTTATTTTAACATATGGTAACCACTGGGCAAGTGCAGTCGGTTCTTCGCTTAATTTAGGGCTTCGTGATGATGATTGTTGGTTAGCTTGTATGCCAATGTTCCACGTTGGCGGGTTATCTCTTTTAATGAAAAATATTATGTACGGTATGCGCATTTTACTCGTTCCAAAATATGATGCTAATTTTATTCATAAAGCACTTCAAACGAGAGGCGTTACGATTATTTCTGTCGTTTCTAAAATGCTAACAGATTTATTAGAACGACTTGGAGAAGAGATATATCCATCTTCTTTACGATGCATGTTACTTGGGGGAGGACCAGCACCGAAGCCGTTATTAGAAACATGTGTGGAAAAAGGAATTCCTGTGTATCAAACGTACGGTATGACAGAAACRTCATCGCAAATTTGTACGTTAACAGCAGATTAYATGTTAACGAAAGTAGGATCAGCCGGAAAACCACTATTTCAGTGTCAGCTTCGTATTGAAAAAGACGGCGTAGTTGTGCCGCCCCGTGCTGAAGGAGAAATTGTAGTAAAAGGACCGAATGTAACAGGTGGCTACTTTAACCGTGAAGATGCGACGCATGAGGCGATCAGAAATGGATGGCTTCATACTGGTGACCTCGGTTATTTAGATGAAGAAGGATTTTTATACGTATTAGATCGCCGCAGTGATTTAATTATTTCTGGCGGAGAAAATATATATCCAGCTCAAATTGAAGAAGTATTGCTCTCTCATCCGGCGGTAGCAGAAGCGGGTGTTGTCGGTATGGCTGACGAAAGTTGGGGACAAGTACCAGCTGCTTTTGTTGTAAAAAGTGGAGAGGTAACAGAAGAAGAAATTCTTCGTTTTTGCGAAGAGAAATTAGCGAAATATAAAGTGCCGAAGAAAGCATGTTTCTTAGAGGAATTACCACGAAATGCTTCGAAGAAATTGTTAAGACGAGAGTTAAGACAATTAGTGGAGGAGATGTAGGTGGAAATAAAAAAAGTGACACTTTATATAACGGAAATGCCGCTCATTATCCCGTTTGCCGCGAGTTACGGAACTTACGAAAAGCGTGAAAGTATCGTCATTGAATTAGAAGATAAGGATGGATACATTGGTTTTGGTGAAGTCGTTGCATTTTCTGAACCGTGGTATACGGAAGAAACGGTGAAGACAGCGCTGCATGTACTTCAGGATTTTTTATTACCAGATTTATTGAAAGCTGAAATCTCTCATCCGAATGAAGTACCGTCTTTGTTCAAACATATAAAGAGAAACCGAATGGCAAAGGCCGGAATTGAAGGTGCTGTCTGGGATTTATATGCGAAGCGTCAAAAGCAGTCGTTAGCGATATCACTTGGCGGAAATAGGTCTGAAATTGAAGTCGGCGTTGTGATTGGGATCAATACAATTCCCGTTATGTTAAAACAAATCGAGAAGTACGCGGAAGAAGGATACGAGCGCTTTAAAGTGAAAATAAAGCCAGAACATGATTACGAATTGCTGAAAGAAATTCGTAAAGAGTTTCCGAATATCCCGTTAATGGCTGATGCAAATTCWGCTTATACATTAGCGGATACGGAGAAGTTGAAAMGRCTAGATGAATTCCAACTTATGATGATTGAACAACCGTTAGCGGATTACGATTTTCTGGATCATGCACAGTTGCAAAAGAAAATTGAAACACCGATTTGTYTRGATGAAAGCATCCATAGTTTAGAAGACGCACGTGTTGCGATTACGCTTGGCAGTTGCCGCGTCGTTAATATTAAACCAGGGCGAGTGGGCGGATTAACAGAGTCCGTTCAAATCCATAATTATTGTATGGAGCATAACATACCAGTTTGGTGCGGTGGCATGGTAGAAATGGGGATTTCACGAGCTCAAAATGTTGCACTCGCTTCATTGCCAAACTTTACGATTCCTGGAGATATATCTGCTTCTAGTAGACATTGGGAGAAGGATATTATTTCACCGGAAGTGATGCTTGAAAGCGGAAAAGTAAGGGTACCGCAAAGTATTGAACGTGAGTATGAAGTAGATCGAGGCAGGTTGGAAGAAATAACAAAGCAGCGGATTATTTTTGAGCGATGAATGGGAGCTTTTATTAGTACTGACTACCTGCAAATAGCGGGATGATTTTCTCGTTAATTTTCGGTAAGTCGATATATTTAAAAAATCACCGATATAATTTCATTTATCAAGGTTACTCTTACGGGTAGCCTTTGATAGACTAGTTTAAAATCGAGCGTATGAAAACAGAATAAAGTAGGGGGACTAAAATGAAGCGCATTTCAATTTTAATAGCTGATGATGAAGCGGAAATTGCTGATTTAATTGAGATACATTTAGAAAAAGAGGGTTACCACGTCGTTAAAGCAGCTGATGGAGAAGAAGCCATGCATATTATTCAAACGCAGCCAATTGACTTAGTGGTTTTAGATATTATGATGCCGAAAATGGATGGGTATGAAGTGACGAGGCAGATTCGCGGCAAGCACCACATGCCAATCATTTTCTTAAGTGCGAAAACATCTGATTTTGATAAAGTGACAGGTCTTGTATTAGGTGCAGATGATTATATGACAAAGCCTTTCACACCGATTGAATTAGTCGCACGTGTAAATGCACAACTGCGTAGATTTCTTACGTTAAATCAGCCGAAAGTAGCGGAGAATAAATCTGCTTTAGAAATAGGCGGAGTCGCTATTGATCCTGAGCGAAGAACAGTAAATGTGTACGGAGAGCCGATTGAATTAACACCAAAAGAATTTGATATTTTATATGTATTAGCAAGTCATCCGAAGAAAGTGTACAGTGTGGAAAATATTTTTCAGCAAGTATGGGCTGAAGGGTATTACGAAAGTGGAAATACAGTTATGGTACATATCCGTACTTTGCGAAAAAAGCTTGGGGAAGATAAAAGAAAGGATAAGTTAATAAAAACAGTGTGGGGGGTAGGTTATACTTTCAATGGCTAAAAAGATGAGAAGCTTTCRCTCGAAGATGATTATGCTATTTGCGTTAAGTATGATATTAGCTGGTGGCGTAACGTATTTAATTTATGAGGGGCTACGTCTCTATTATAAATTAGCAGTTCGTTATGAGGATCCTTTAGCCCAATTTCGTTCAATGGTAAGACAAATTGGGGACATTAATTTCTTTTTAATTGTATTTATTCCTCTGTCCATTATGTTTTTCTTCTTCCTTACTAGACCGTATTTAAAATATTTTGATGAGATTTCGAACGGGATTCATCATCTTGCGAACGGAGATTTTTCAAATCAAGTTCGTGTTTCATCAAATGATGAGTTTGGATATATCGCACGCGAAATTAATGTAGCAAGTGAAAAATTAAAAGAAGCGGTTGAACGAGGAGACTTTGCGGAAAGTAGTAAAGATCAGCTCATTGTCAACTTAGCTCATGATTTAAGAACGCCGCTAACATCTGTTTTAGGGTATTTAGATTTAATTCTTAAAGATGAGAATTTGACGAAGGAACAAATTAAACATTTTTCTACAATTGCTTTTACGAAATCCGAAAGGCTTGAAATCTTAATTGATGAATTATTTGAAATAACGAGAATGAATTATGGCATGTTGCAAATTGAAAAAAGACCAATTGATATAAGTGAATTACTTATACAGTTAGATGAAGAATTATATCCGTTATTAGAAAAAAAAGGTTTAGAAGCGAGATTGAATATGGATTCGCATTTACCTATTAACGGTGACGGGAAATTGTTAGCTCGAGTATTTGAAAATCTTTTAACGAATGCGATTCGCTATGGATACGATGGAAAGTTTGTTGATGTGAACGGATATATTGATCATGAAGAGGTAGTTGTACAAATTATTAATTACGGCGATAGTATTCCAGAAGCAGATTTACCATATTTATTTGATATGTTTTATACAGGTGATAAGGCGAGGTCAGAGCAACAGGGCGGAACAGGCCTTGGGCTATTTATCGCAAAAAATATTATCGAACAGCATGATGGGACAATCTCTGCTGAAAGTAACGTAATTAGAACGATATTTGAAGTGAGATTACCAAAAGAAGAGAGCAAAGCAATTTAATAAAAATTTAAACTTTACCCCACTTTTTATTTTAATAGTTTTTTCTATTCTATACGTAAGTTACGTTAAGGAGGAACTAGAAATGAAAAAGTGGGTATTTATTTCTCTTTTTATAGTATGTACAGCATGTGTAGGCTTTTATATATCACCAGTATTTCAAAAGGAGATCGATGTTAAAATTGCAGAAAAAGATTACAAAGTAAAAGCCGCGAACACTGAAAAGATAGAGGTCACAAAGGAACAAATTTATAAAGGGGATCTACTATTAGTTAATAAAGATTACCCGGTTAAAAAAGATAGTGTTAGGTCCGATATTATAAATGTAAATCACAATAGTGAATTAGTAAGAGGCTATGTAATATTTGATAGAAATCTTCGCTTATCAAAGGGTGTTGTAAAAAAGTTTTTGAACGTTGTCGATGCAGCTGGGAAAGATGGARTRCAGCATTTCTTAATGAGTAGCGGTTACCGAGATTTTCAAGAACAAAGTAAATTATATAAAGAAATGGGATCTGATTATGCACTTCCAGCAGGATATAGTGAACATAATTTAGGGTTATCACTCGACGTTGGGTCTACTCAAAAGAAAATGGAGAAAGCTCCTGAAGGAAAATGGATTGAAGAGAACGTATGGAAGCACGGATTTGTTTTACGTTATCCGAAAAATAAAAGTGATATTACGGGCATTCAATATGAGCCGTGGCACATACGTTACGTAGGTTTACCACATAGCGCAATTATGCAAAAAAAGAAGATTACGTTAGAGGAATATTTGGACTTCTTAAAAGAGGAAAAAGAAGTTTCAACTGAGGTTGAAGGTAAGAAATATACGGTTTCTTATTATAAAGTTTCAGATCGTATGAACGTGAATGTTCCAGTAAATAAGCAATATGAAATTTCGGGGAACAATATGGACGGGGTTATTGTGACGGTTCAGGAATAGGTGTTTCTTTAAACTAGAAGGATGGGTACAATTCTTCTAGTTTTTATTGTATACAAACGATGGCTGCCCTCTGTTTTGGATACTGATTTTAATAAGCCGATTTTATCGTAGTAACGCAGTATTCTTACTGTAACACCTGCTAGTGGTGGAATTTCAGGATGGGCTGCAAAAATAACTCTTAAACCAGTATGGTCAGGTGTTGTTGGTAATCTAGTTGGAAAAGCTTCTTCAGATTTAAAAATAGGCACAAATTATTGGAAGACAGTAAAAAAATATGTAGACAAAGATGCTTATAATG